>JAGXSG010000009.1 GCA_018333995.1 Clostridiales bacterium
GAACCGGCTCGCGGCATGGCTGTTCCCGCCACGCATTCTACCGAGACTCGACTTCCGCGAGCCAATCACCGAAGCCCACCGGACACTTGTCGTCGTTCCCGCACTGCTCTCCTCCATCGAGGTCGTAAGATCGGTGCTCGACAACCTCGAAGTCGCCTACCTGGCCAACCGCGATCCCAACATCGGCTTCGGGTTGCTCGGCGATTTGAAAGCGGCCGATGGACCGCGCCACGAAACCGATAGCGGGATCATCGAGGCGGCGGAGCGCGGTCTGGCGACCCTCAACCAACGCTACCTTGTCGAGCACGGGCGGGCGCCCTTCTTCCTGTTCGTTCGTGGCCGCTTGCCAAACCCCGCCGGCGATGTGTGGATGGGATGGGAGCGCAAGCGAGGGGCGCTCGTTGAGCTCAACCGCGCGCTAAGAGGATCGCGCGACGTGAGCTTTACGCACCGCCTTGGTGACGAGCGTTTCTTGGAGAGCGTGACGTTCGTGCTGACGATCGACGCCGACACGCAACTCCCGCGCGACTCGGCGCGAAAGCTGGTTTCGACCATAGCCCACCCGCTGAATCGCGCCCGGTACAGCGCCGAAGACCCCCGCGTCATGTCCGGCTACGGCCTCATTCAGCCGCGTGTCAGCATGTCGCTTCCCGCTTCAACGCGCTCGCTGTTTGCCTGGATCCACTCCGGGACCGCCGGCATCGACCCCTATGTGGGAGCGGTGTCCGACACGTACCAGGACGTGTTTGGCGAAGGAAGCTTCACCGGCAAAGGCATCTACGAGATCAACGTCTTCAACGCGGTGCTTGAAAGGCGCATCCCGGAGAACGCGCTGCTCTCACATGACATGCTTGAAGGGTGCTTCTTGCGAGTAGGTCTTGCCTCGGACATCGAGGTTCTCGATGACCACCCCGTCTCATATCGAGTGCACGCCGTCCGGCTCCACCGCTGGGTCCGGGGTGATTGGCAGACGATACCGTGGCTTATGGCCCGCGTCCCCACTGAGAAAGGACACGAGCGCAATCCATTGTCGAGGCTCCACCGGTGGAAGATTCTTGACAACCTCCGTCGCTCTCTTGTGCCCCCCGCGCTCCTCGCGTTCATGGTGGCCGGTTGGCTTCTCCTCCCCGGTCCGGCGTGGGCATGGCCGCTGCTCACAATCCTCATCGTCTGGTTCCCCGCCTGCTTTTCCGCCCTCGGCGCGCTGCTCGAGAGAGGAGCCGCCGCACCGTTTGGCGCACGCACAACAGAGATCGGCCGCGTGTTCGCCCGGGACTCCGCGCGCGCGGGATTCGCGTTGTGCGTGCTGCCGCACCAAGCCGCCCAGATGGTCGACGCCATCGCGCGCGCGCTCTGGCGCATGATCGTCTCTCGCCGCAACCTGCTCGAGTGGGAGACGGCAGCTGACGTCGAGCGCCGTCTTGGAAACGACCTCGGCGCATCCGTGCGCAGGCTCGGGCCTGCGGCCGCGTTTGCGATTGCCATGCTCGGCGTGGCGGCCGCACCTCACGCGGCCCGGCTTGTGAGCGCGATACCTTTTGCGGCGGCGTTCGCTGCAGGCACCGTATTGGCATGGCGCGTGTCGCACGTCAGGCCCAGACAAGTGCTCGCAATCAACCCGGAAACCCGGAGCGAACTGCGGCGGATAGCGCGCGCAACATGGCGGTTCTTCGAGACTTTTGTTGGCCGGGACGGCAACTACCTCGCTCCCGACAACTTTCAGGAAAGTCCCAAGGGCGAGGTCGCCTACAGGACCTCCCCTACCAACATCGGCCTGCAACTCATCGCCGGCCTCACCGTGCATGACCTCGGCTATATCACCGTTGCGCGTCTCGTCGAGCGAACCGCAGACACCCTGGGTACGATGGCGGGCCTCAAACGTTTTCGCGGCCACTTCTACAACTGGTACGACACCCGCACCCTCGAGCCGCTGCCGCCGCACTACATCTCAACAGTGGACAGCGGAAACCTCGCCGGACATCTCCTTGTGATGCGCGCGGGACTGCTCGAGGCGTCTGAAGCGCCATTCATCGGACCGCAATCAGCTCGCGGTTTCGCAGACACCGTGCAGCTCGTTTTAGATGAGATACACGTGCTCCACGACCGTTTGGAGCCGCGCGATGCCGTGAGCGAGCTTGTAAGTCTCCTCGATGAGATTCGCCGCGACGCCCTGCTCGAAGAGGCGCCGCTAAACCTTGGCGGCTGGGCTGCCCTCATCCGGCGATGGAACGCGATGCTCGATCTCGCCGCCCCCATCCTCGCGCGCATCGACGACGTCGCGGGGCCCGAATGCGCGTGGCTCGATGCGAATGCGAATGGGCACGCCGGTGGCAAAGATTCCCCTGCCGCTGTCCCCGCCGGTTGCCTCTCCCACGCGATGGGCCTTCTCGCGGCGCACGGCCACGATCTTGCGTACGCGCTCGAACGTTACGCGCCGTGGGCACCGCTCGTCGCCGATCCGCCACCGGGCGCGCTCGAAGGCGAGCGTGCCGCGCACCTGGCGCCCCTCACTGAGCACACGCCGAGTCTCGTAGGCCTCGCGGAGGGTCTCGATGAGGTACTTGAGGCGCTCGACGAACTCTCATTGCCCTCGGAAGACGCCACAGGCAGCGAGTCAGCCGTCGAAGTGTGGGCGCGCTCCATCGCGATGGGTCTCAGGGACTCTCGGTCGGCGTGTGGGGAGCTGCTCGGCCGGTTGCGCCTCGACGCGGACATCGCCCGAGAGATGTGGGAGCACACCGACTTCGCGATGCTTTTCGACCGTCAGCGGCTCCTCTTTTCGATCGGCTACAACACCGTTGAAGGGCGCCTCGACTCCTCCTACTACGACATGCTCGCCTCGGAGTGCCGCTTAGCGAGTTTTCTCGCCATCGCCAAAGGTGACGTGCCCCAAGAGCACTGGTTCCGCCTGGGCAGACAGATCACCGGCGTCGCGGGGCACAGAGCGCTCCTCTCGTGGAGCGCGTCGATGTTCGAGTACCTGATGCCGCTCCTCATCATGCGTACCTGGCCCATGACCCTCCTCGACGAGACGTATTCCGCCGTTGTCGCAAGCCAGATGGCGTACGCGCGCGAACTCGGCATCCCGTGGGGTATCTCGGAAAGCGCCTTCAACGTCAAAGACGCCGCCCTTACCTACCAGTACCAGGCGTTTGGTGTCCCGGGTCTCGGGCTGAAACGCGGCCTGTCTGAAGACATCGTCGTAGCCCCGTACGCAAGCATCCTCGCCCTTCCCATCGCTCCCGCTCACGTGGCTGACAACCTTGAGGAGCTCGACCGTGTCGGTGCCCGCGGTCGCTTTGGCTACTACGAAGCAATCGACTTCACCCCTGGCAGAGTCCCCGCAGGGGAGCGGCGCGCGATAGTGAGAGCGTACATGGCGCACCACCAAGGCATGAGTCTCGTCGCGCTGGGCAACGCCCTTACCGGTGAACGCATGCACGAACGGTTCCACGCCGATCCGATGGTGGTCGCAACAGAGCTGCTGCTCCAGGAGCGCATCCCGCACGCGGTCGAGCTCGCGGAGGTCCACACGGCCGAAGTCGAGCGTGCGCGCCGGGTCCGGGAACTCCCGACGCCGTCGAACCGAACGTATCCCACGGCCGAGACACCTGCTCCGGCGACACACTTCCTGTCTAACGGGCGGTACTCAGTGATGATCACCAACGGTGGTGGTGGCTACAGCCGCTGGATGGACCGTGCGGTCACCCGCTACCGCGAGGACGTCACGCGCGACTCGTGGGGCCAATTCTTCTACATACGCGATACTGAGTCCGGCGAGTCGTGGTCGGCAACGCGAAATCCCACCCCGCGCAAGCCCGGCCGCTACCACGTGATCTTCTCCGCCGACAAGGCGGAGTTCCACCGTACCGACGGCGAGATCGAGACGTTTACTGAAGTAGCGGTCTCGCCAGAAGACGATGTCGAGATCAGACGTGTCACGCTCTCAAACCGCGGTATCCGGCGGCGCGTCCTCGACGTGACAAGCTACTTCGAAATCGCGTTGACCAGCCAGGCCGCAGACCAGGCGCACCGGGCGTTTTCCAACCTCTTCGTCGAAACCGAGGCCGTCTCCGAACCGCGCACCCTCCTGTTCTCACGCCGCCCTCGTTCCTCCGAGGAGACCCGCGTTTGGGGCTTTCACGTGCTCGCTTGTGAGGTTGCCGAGGAGTGCGAGTGGTCATGCGAGACAAATCGCGCACACTTCCTCGGGCGCCATCGGGGCGTCGACGCTCCGATGGCGCTCGATCCTGGGGCCGCTCTTTCAGAGACGGTCGGGGCTGTCCTCGACCCCTCATGTTCGCTGCGGCAAGAGATCACGCTTGAAGCGGGCGAAAGTGCTCGCCTCGTGTTCGTGACTGGGGTCGCACCGGATCGTGAGAGCGCTCTCAGGCTCGCCGACCGCTACCGTGCAATGCGCGCCGCGCAACGCGCTATCGATTTGTCGTGGACCGCGTCGCAAATCGAGCTGAGGGACCTCGGCATAGGTTCAGCCGAAGCGGTCACGCTGCAGCGCCTCGCCTCTCGGCTGCTGCTCACCGACCCGTACTCCACTCTCAAGGTCACCACTCCGGTCGAGAACGGCCTGCCCCTCTCGGCGTTGTGGTCTCTAGGCATCTCGGGTGACTTCCCGATCCTACTTGTACGGGTCGCCGAGCTTGAGCACGCGCCACTCGTCCGGCAAGCCCTCCTCGCACATCAGTACTGGCGGCACAAAGGACTCGTCGCCGATCTCGTGATCTTGAACACGCGGCCTTCGTCTTACAGTGACGATCTGGACGACCGCCTGAAGCTGCTCGTGCGAACCGGGCACGCACTACAGCTGATCGACAAGCCCGGCGGCGTGTTCCTCAGACGCGCCGACCAGATGCACCCAGACGTCGCCAATTTGCTCGAAAGCGTCGCGCGGGCCGTCCTCGACGGGGATTGCGGCAGCATAGACCTGCAGCTCGACGAGCGGGCGGTCCGCCCCGCCGAGCCCCCCTTATTGGTACCGGTCCGCGAACCGGTACCGTATCCGGCACACGCGTTCACCCGGCCAGAACTGGCCTACGACAACGAATACGGCGGCTTCGACCTTGCGACCGGTGAGTACGTAATAGTGCTTGCGGAAGGGGTCTCGGCGACACCGGCCCCCTGGATCAACGTGATGGCGTCGCCACGCTTCGGCTCGATGGTCTCTGACGCCGGAATCGGGTGCACGTGGGCCGAGAACAGCCACGAAAACCGGATCAGCACGTGGAACAACGATCCCATCTCCGACGGCTCGGGTGAGGTCATCTACATCAGAGACGAAGAGACCGGCGAGTACTGGAGCCCAACGCCTCTCCCGTGCGGGGGCAGTGAGCCGCACGTAATCCGGCACGGATTTGGGTACTCGCGGTTTGAGCACCACTCTCACGATGTCGGCCACGAGCTGGATTGGTTCGTCCCCGCTGCCGACCCGGTGCGGATTGTCCGCCTCCGTCTGACCAACCGCTCGGATCGGTCCCGCGTTCTTTCTGTGACACAGTTTGTCGAGTGGGTACTCGGGTCATCACGCAGTAAAGCGCAGCACCTTGTCGTGACACGGTACGACGCGGAACACGAGATCCTGACCGCTCACAACCACTACAATCCGGACTTTCCCGGCCGCTCCTCGTTCCTCGCATGCGACCGTGACCTCATGTCGTGGACCGCGAGCCGCACCGAGTTCGTGGGGCGCAACGGTCGGCCTGCCGCGCCCGCAGCTATGAAGAGATCTCACCTCGGCGGAGTCTCGGGCCGGTTTCACGACAACTGCGGAGCGATCATGACTCGCCTCGAGCTGTCCCCCGGGGAAAGCGGCGACATCGTATTCTTGCTCGGTCAAACACCGACGCTCGATGAGGCTCGCGAACTCGTGGCGCGGTACCGGACGCCGGGCGCCGTCGAATTCTCGTATGGTGTGGCTCGAACCGAGTGGACGCGCACCCTCGGCGTGATCGAAGCAAGCACCCCTGCTCCCGAGCTCGACATACTCATCAACGGACGCTTGCTTTACCAGGCGCTGTCGTGCCGCTTGTGGGGGCGCACCGCAACGTACCAGTCTTCCGGCGCTTTTGGCTTCCGTGACCAGCTGCAAGATGCTCTCTGCCTGATGTACGCGCGCCCGGAATTGGTAAGGGCGCAGATCATCGAGGCGTCGAGGCGCCAGTTTGCCGAGGGTGATGTGCTCCACTGGTGGCAGCCGGTATCGGGCCGCGGCGTGCGCACCCGCATCACCGATGACCGGCACTGGATGCCATTCATCACCGCCGCCTACGTCGCCGCCACAAACGACGTAAGTCTTCTCGACGAGCGCACACCGTTCATAGAGGCCCCCTCGCTTGACCCGGGGCGCGAAGACGCCTACGTACAACCCGTCATCTCCGAGAAGACGGCTTCGGTCTATGAACACTGCGTCGCGGCCCTTGAGACGGCATTCGCAACCGGGAAGCACGGGCTGCCGCTTATCGGCGGGGGCGATTGGAACGACGGCATGAACCGGGTTGGGCACGAGGGCCTCGGTGAGAGCGTCTGGATGGCGTGGTTCTTGGATGTCGTGCTTCGCTCATTCGCTCCGCTGTGCGAGCTTAAAGGCGAACCTGAGCGCGCGCAGCGCTACCGCGAGTTCGCTCGCACGCTGGTGCTCGCCGCCGAGGAAGCGGGATGGGATGGCGGCTGGTACCGTCGCGCCTACTTCGACGACGGCACGCCACTCGGCACGAAAGACGCCGAGGAGTGCCGTATCGACGCCATCGCTCAAGCGTGGGCGGTTATCTCTGGCCAGGGTGACCCGAGTCGAGCCGCGCGCGCGCTTGAGGCGGTCGAAGACAAGCTCGTCAACCGGGAAGGCGGACTGATCGCACTTCTCGCGCCCCCGTTCGACCGGATGGAGCACGATCCCGGGTACATCAAGGGTTACGTTCCCGGAGTCCGGGAGAACGGTGGCCAGTATACGCACGCCGCTCTCTGGGTCGTGCTCGCCCACTTGCTTCGCGGCGACGGGGACGAGGCGTTCTCGCTGATCGAACTCATCAACCCGGTCAACCACGCACGCACCCGCGAGGACGCCGAGCGATACCGGGTCGAGCCTTACGCAGTTGCAGCGGACGTCTACGCAGTCGCACCTCACGTCGGTCGCGGCGGCTGGTCCTGGTACACCGGATCGGCGTCGTGGTTCTACCACATCGTGATCGCACATCTCCTCGGACTTAAGCTTCTCTCGGAGGGAGACCGCCGCTTCTTCACCGTAGACCCGTGCATCCCTAAGAGCTGGTCCGGCTTCACGCTCACCTACCATCACGGCGGCGCTATCTACCGCATCCGAGTAGAGAATCCTCGGGGCGTCAATCGTGGAGTGGCAAGAATTGAGCTCGACGGCGCGCCGGTGCCCTTCGACCGCGTCGAGCTAGACGGGCGGCAAGGGGAGTTCGACGTGCGCGTCGTGCTGCTCGGCGGGTGACCCCGCGACGGAAGACGCCTCCCGGCCGTTCCTGAAGCCGCAGGTGCGCGAATGCAAACGCCCCTCCGTCGCCAGGGAGCAGAGGGGCGTCTGTCACAAAGGTGGTGAGCGTGATTGTACGCTATTCGAACTCGCCCTGGTAGCGCGTTTCACCGGGAGGAGTTTCGCGCCAGCAACGCGAATGCCCTGGACACGTCATGACCGAGCAGTTACCATGAAAACGGCACTATCGTGCCGGAAATGAGGTAACTATGCTGTCGGCCCTGATTACATCCAAGGCCCGGTTGGCCTTGCTCACGCTCTTCCTGACCCATCCGGAGGAGCGCTTCTATCAGAAGCAGCTCATCCGTAACCTCGGGCTCTCGTCATCGCTCGTGCAGGCCGAGCTCAAGCGGCTGGAGGGCGTTGGACTTCTCATCAGCTCACGGGAGGCCAACACCCGCTACTTCACGATCAACAAAGCCTCCCCGGTCTACCCCGAACTGAAGAGCATCGTCTTCAAGACGGTCGGGCTCGCCGAATTCTTGCACGACTCGCTCGACACGATCGGCGATGTGGAGACCGCGCTCATCTACGGGTCGGTCGCGAAGAACGTCGAGGACATGCGCTCCGATGTGGACGTGCTCGTGATCGGTGATGTCGATATGGACGCTTTGAATGAAGCGGTCGACGCAGCCGAGCGGGCAATCGGCCGCGAGATCAATACAACCGTATATGGGCGCGAGGAGTGGGCCGAGAGGGTCAAGATCGGACAGGCCTTCGTGACAGACATGCTCTCTGGTCCGAAGATCTTTCTCATAGGAGATGAAGATGAGCTTCGAAGAACTACTTAGGAGGCGCACGGTCGAGCGCGTGACGGTCACTTCGCGGGAGATCGCGGAACTCTTGGCGCTCTCCAAGCGCGACATCAAGGCCGCCGGGGCCATGCTCGGCACCGATCTCGACTGGGCGTTTGCCATCGCGTACAACGGCGTCTTGCAGATGTCGATCGCTTACATGAACCATCTCGGCTACCGGCCGCGAGGCGAGGGTAAGCACTACAACACGTTCCGGTTCATGGAAGAGGCGCTGCCCGAAGATGCTCAGATGATCCGGCGGCTTCAGAAGCTGCGCCGCAAGCGGAACACGACCATCTACGAACAATCGGGGCTGGTGAGTGACAAGGAGGCTCGAGACGTGATCTCGTTCGCTTCACGTTACTACGCTTCCATCGAGGCGAAGCTCCCGCGCGATATCACGGGGCAGGTACCCAAGGAGGATGCGTGATGAGATGTGTTCAAGGCGATCCATGTCAGGGACCAGAAACTCGAAAGAGCCCAGCGTACTGAGCTCTTTGAGACCCTCACGGATGAGGGTTCGAACATGTCTAGTGGTGGGCCCGGATGGATTCGAACCATCGACCTCACGGTTATCAGCCGTGCGCTCTAACCAACTGAGCTACGGGCCCGCTCCGCCGGGCGGGCGAAACGCTCCCGTACAATAGCCCAACGGAAGAGCAGGGGTCAAGCAGGATGCCGCCTGGAGAGCGCATGCCGGCTCCGCTGGTCAGAGCCGCCGCGTACCCGCTTCAAGCCACCGTCTGATCCACCCCTGGCCCATCCCGTTCGTCTCCACCGGTACCTACACGCGCTATAGTGGAATCTACCTGTCAGAACGGTCGCGTCGCAGGCGACAAGGCAATACGGCCCCGGCGATAGGCGTAAGCGGCATGGTACACGTTCGCATCGTCAGCTTAAGTCTCGATTCGGTGACCAAACAGCCGGTCGTCATCTTGCGCCCTGTCGATGACCACTCGGACGCGGGGCGCTTCATCCCTATCTGGATAGGCCATGCCGAGGCCACAGCGATCCTCTTTGGACTCCAGGAAATCGCCCCGCCCCGGCCTATGACTCACGATCTGCTCGCACGTATAATCGCCGAGATGGGCGCGACCCTTACCCGGGTCGACATCGTCCGCATTGAGGGCGGGACGTTTTTTGCCAACATCGTCCTTGACGGAGGCGAGGGCCAAGAGTGGGAGATTGACGCGCGGCCAAGCGACTCGATCGCGCTCGCCGTACGGACCGGCGCTCCCCTCTTTGTGTCCGAACAGGTTCTCGACGAGGCAGCCATCACCGCAGCGCCCGGCATCACGGAGGAGGCCGCCGACTCCGAAGTTGAGCGGTTTCGAGAGTTCCTCGACCACGTCGACCCAAGCGACTTCAGCTCGTAGGATGCGGGGAGGTGGCCGGGCTCCGACCCGTCCTCACTCGTACCGAAGCGCGTCGATCGGGTCGAGCCGAGACGCCTTGTACGCGGGGTACACACCAAAAAAGATCCCGACCGCCGCGGAGAACGTGAACGCGAGCGCTACCGCCCACAAGGTGACCTCTGTTGGAACCCAGCGCGAGAGAACCGCCGCACCCGAAGCGCCAAGGGCAATGCCCACGATCCCTCCCACCACCGACAAAGACACGGCCTCGATGACAAACTGGCTCATGATGTCGTAGGTTCGCGCGCCCACCGCCTTGCGGATGCCTATCTCTCGCGTGCGCTCGCTCACGCTCACAAGCATGATGTTCATGATGCCGATACCACCTACGAGCAGCGATATCCCCGCGATGCCAGCCAACATGAATGTCAGCGTGCCGAGAATCGCCTGAAACAACCCGAGTGTCTGATCTTGGGTGAAGACCGTGAACTCATCTCCGAATCCCGGGCGCAGGATCCGTTCAACCTGGCGTTGGACCTGGGGCACCTCATCGGCGGACTCGGCTTTAACGACAATCGAAGAGATGTCGGTCGACCCAAAGATTCGCTGCGCGGTCGTGACTGGCATGTATATCTGGTTGTCCTGATCTCCCGTAAGCGAGCCTCCCTGCGCAACGACGTGTCCGATAACCGTGAACCGCTGCCCGTTGATCGAGACAGACCTGCCAAGGGGATCTTGATTGGGGAAGAGGGTCTCTCGGACGGTAGCTCCGATGACAACAACCCGAGAAGCCGCGGCCACCTCGCTGCGCCGATAGCCGCGGCCATCAGCGTAGTTCGCAGCGAAAACTGAATCGGAGTACTCATTTCCCGCCGCGATCATCGTCCGCATCGTGCGATTGCCCACCCGCAGCGCCGCCGGACCCTGTGCGATAGGCACGACGATGTGGCGCACGTCGAGGCGTCGACGGACGAGATCCGCCTCGTCGAGAGTGAACTGCCGCCGAATCGAAGCGCCACCGCCAGGCCCCCCACCCTCCTCGAAGTTACCCGGGAACACAAAGATCAGGTTCGACCCCAGGCCCTCGATCGATCCTGCGATATCTTCCTGCACCCCGGTTCCGATCGCGACGAGGAGAATAACCGCCGCGACGCCGATAATGACGCCGAGCATGGTGAGCGTGCTTCGCACCTTGTTCGCGCCAAGGGCTCGCACCGCTACTCGAACGCTCTCCCAGAGATTCACGAGGCAGTTCTCTCGGCGAGGGCTGCTTCGCCGGCTCCGTCGACATGCGCGGTTGCGACGTGCCTTTGCTCAACCTCTTCGTCGGCGACAAGGAGTCCGTCTCGGAGACGTACGATCCTCTCAGCGTGGCGCGCCACGGTTTCGTCGTGCGTCACGAGGACCACTGTGATGCCCTGCTCGTTGAGCCCCTGAAGAATCCGCATGACCTCCACACCTGAAACCGAGTCGAGGTTGCCGGTGGGCTCGTCAGCAAGCACGATCGAGGGGTCGGTCACGAGAGCCCGGGCCACCGCTACTCGCTGCTGTTGTCCGCCGGAGAGCTGATTGGGCAGGTGGCCGATCCTATCACCGAGCCCGACCTTCTCCAGTGCGGCGCGCGCCCGAGTCACCCGTTCCGCCGCCGAAACGCCCGCATACACGAGCGGCAGCTCGACGTTGGCGAGCGCGGTCGTGCGCGCGAGTAAGTTGAACGATTGGAACACAAACCCTATCCGCCGATTGCGCACTGCGGCAAGCTCGTTGGGGAGCATCTGGGAGACCTCTTCGCCCTCCACCATAACGGTGCCGGTCGACGGACGATCGAGGAGCCCGATGATGTGCATGAGCGTCGACTTTCCGGATCCCGAAGGCCCCATGATCGCCATCATCTGTCCCTGGCAGATCGAGAGGTCGACTCCTCGCAGCGCATGCACGTCTACTTCGCCGAGGTGATAGCGCTTGGTCACCCCTCGCGCCTCTAGCACCGTGTTGCGCTCGTCACAGTTCCTGACCTCAGCGGCTACGGACTCAGCATCCATCAGCCCACGCTACCTGACACTGACGCGCATACCGTCAGTAAGCTCATCAGCGCCGCCGAGCGCGACCCGCTCGCCTGCGACGACTCCGGACATGATCTCTACGCTCGCCTCGGTCAGGGTTCCAACTTCCACACGCCGGCGCTCAAGCCGGTCTCCATCACCGAGCACGTATACGTATGATCCCTCGGCGTCTTCAAAAAGCGCCTCGATAGGCACGGTCACCACAGCCTGGATCCGCTCGATCTCTATCGTGGCGTCGCCCTTCATGCCGAGCAAAACAGCGTCCCCGCTCCCGTTGACACGCAGGTACACAGGGAAAACCGTCCCGCCGGTCGCGGTGAGGGTAGCTGCGGGGCGAATCTCAGACACAGTCGTCTCAAACGAACGCTCTGGTAGCGCATCGAGGCGCACCGCTGCGTCCAAACCGATATCGACAAGAGCGATGTCGACCTCATCGACCTCCGCCACAAAGCGTACTGCGTCAAGCTGGACGACGGTGAACGGGGCCGTCTGCGGCCCCACCACCGCACCTGACGCCGCCCTGGGCACCGCGCCATCGGAGGATGGAGCCCCCAGTGCGTTAAACAGCACCGTCCCATCGATCGGGGCCCTGAGCTCGGCCTTCGCGCGGTTCTCCTCGGCGAGCGTGAGCGCGCGGCGCGCCTGCATCACGCCTGCGCGTGCAGCCGACCGCTCCGGGGACAGGTCAAGGTGTTCGAGTTTCTCCTGCTGCGCCTTAGCGCTCAGGTATCCGGCGTGCGCCTGCTCGACCGCAGCGTCCGCGGCGCTCTGCTGCGCCGAGAGATCGGCAGTGCGCAACGCCTGTTCTGTCGCCTGCGCGCCAAGATACGCCGCCTCGGCCTGAGCCAGGGCTACTGCCGCGGCACTCAGGCTTGTCTCCGCCGAGGGCGAGGGCGCGGCATCGTACGCCGCCTTCAGCGCATCGTAGGATTTCGACGCCTGATCATACGCGGCTTTCGCCGCGCGAGTCGCGGCGGAGGCTGCGCTGACCTCGGAGTCTCCAGGCGCCTGCCCTCTCACGGAATCGGCGGCTTCCCGGGCGGACCGGTACGCCGCCCACGCCGCATCCGTCCCCTTACGAGCGGCCGCAAGCTCAGCGGCGCCAGGTGCCCGGTCATCAACAGCGGAAAGTCCCGCCTGCGTCTGCAAGAGCGCCGCTTCGGCCTGCGCTACAGCAAGATCGAGCGGCCCGGTGTCGAGCACCGCGATCACACTCCCGGCGCGCACCGTTTGGCCATCCGCGACACGAACTTCGGCAAGCGTCCCGGCGACGGGGGGAAACACGTCGCCTCGCGAGCCCGACTCCACCCGGCCCGGAGCGGTCACCGTCACCGTGAGATCCTCCACCATGGCTGTGGCAACATCTACCTCGGCGGCGGGCCTATTCGCCCCCACCGTCACCGCCGCGGCCACACCTCCGACTACTACAAGCGCAGCCACTAAACCGATCACCTTCGTCTTGGGCGACACTGGCATCCCTTCGCTCTGGGTGACGCGTCCTGCGCGCGACACTCCAAGGTATGTACCTCATCCAACAGCAGACCCTACGCCGAAACCCGGGTGTCGCCAAACAGCAAGCGCCCCCGATCACGCTCTATCCCGGTCGCTTCTCACGCGCTCTAGACGCCTTCCGGCTTATCGAATCCGAGCAGCGCCGGTAGCTCACAAATCGACTCGATCGCATGATCCGGACCGGCGGCGATGAGGGTCTTGGCCGGAAACGCTCCCCACAGTGCGGCAACTGAAACCGCCCCGCCCGCCTGGGCCGCCGCGATGTCGTGAGGACTGTCACCTACGTACACGGTGTGAGCAAGCTCCACGCCGAGTAACGCCGCGGCGTGCGCGAGCGGATACGGATCGGGCTTGTGAACGCTCACGTCATCGGCGGTGACAACCGCGCGGAAGTACCGCCGGATGCCAAACCGCTCAAGACCGCGATGCGCCATCGGAGAACCCTTCGAGGTGACCACTCCCATGGGAACCCCTAGCTCAGCAAACCGATCAAGTACCGCGTTCGTGCCGGAGAACACCCGTGCCAGCTCATCGTGGTGAGCGGCGTTGTGCGCACGATAGACCTCGAGGAGCTCCTCGGCGTGCCCAGGCGCGATCTCTCTGAGCTGCCGGGCAAGCGGCATCCCCATATCACGCAGGAGAAACTCGTCGGGTAGCGTCTCGCCGAGCACCACAAGCGTCGCATGCCTAAACGAAGTCAAGATGAGATCAAGCGTGTCGAGCAAGGTGCCATCAAGGTCGAAGAGAACAGCCTCCACGACCCGTGAGCCCACCTTGCCCTCCATCACTCCCGTTCCTCGAGATCCTCAAACTCCTCGCTGGCGAGCGCCTCGGCCTCGGCCTCCCGGTCGACGGTGCTCATCGGCCTGGGCGCGGACCCTGGTTCGCCCACACCATGTGAAGCCGCGTGCTCGTCAAGGAGCGTGCCCTGTCCTTCAGCCACCCCGCGAACCGTCCTCATCTGACCCGCCGACACTCGAGCGATCGCCCGAACCTTGTCGTTCTCCGAAACGTTCATCACTTTGACGCCCTGTGTCGAACGACCGAGTCGTGAGATATCCCGCGCGCGAACCCTAATTACCACGCCTTCCTCGGAGATCAACATCAGTTCGTGCTCGGGCTGAACGATCTTCATCCCGGCGAGCGGCCCCTTCTTCGCAGTGACCTGGATCGTCTTAACCCCCATGCCTCCGCGCTTCTGGATCGGGTACTCGCCTGCTGGCGTACGCTTGCCGTACCCCCGCTCGGTCACGACAAAAAGCTCGCTCGTCTCCGGAGCGATTTCCATACCGAGAACCGCGTCGTCGCCCTTGATTGCCATACCCTTCACGCCGGTCGTGTCCCTGCCCATCGGGCGGGCGTCAGCCTCGTCCCACATGATCGCCTTGCCCGAGGTCGACACCATGATGACGCGCTGCCCCTGCCCCACGCGGCGGACCGAGATCAGCTCATCGCCGTCTCGCAGATTGATGGCGATGATCCCGTCTCGGCGTGACCGGTCATACGCCGACATCGCTGTTTTCTTACACATCCCCTTCTTGGTGGCGAACAGCAGGTAGTCCTCGGCGTCAAATCCCCTGGTGTTGATGACGGCCGCGATGCGCTCGTCGGTGGCAAACGGCAGAAGGTTTACGATCGCCGTGCCTCGCGCATGCCGGGAACCGACCGGGAGTTCGTGCACCTTGAGTCGGTACACCTTGCCCGCCGAGGAGAAAAAGAGCACGTAATCGTGGGTCGAGCTGATGAAGAGATGCTCGACGAAATCGTGCTCGCGCAGATTCACGCCGGCGACCCCTTTGCCGCCGCGCTTCTGCTGACGATACGTCGCTACCGGCAGCCGTTTGACGTAGCCGGCCTTCGTAATCGTGACCACCATGTCTTCCTCGGCGATGAGATCTTCCACGTCGAGATCGTGGGCGACTCCAGTTATCTCGGTTCGCCGGGCATCAGCGAACTTCGCCCGCACCTCCCCCATCTCGTCCTTGATGATCTGCAGCACGAGCGAAACGTCTCCGAGGACTTTTTGGTGCCAGGCGATCTTCTCTCGCAACTCGGCCAGCTCGCCGTCGATCTTGCCCCGCTCGAGGCCGGTCAGGCGACGCAAGCGCATCTCGAGAATCGCGTCGGCTTGCGTTTCTGATAACGAAAAGCGCCCAATGAGCCGCTGCCTAGCCTCAGCGTCGTCCGCCGAGGAGCGAATAATCTTGATGACCTCGTCGATATTGTCGAGAGCGATGACGTAGCCCTCGAGGATGTGCGCCCGTTCCTCGGCTTTGCGCAGCTCAAAACGAGTCCGCCTCGTGATGACTTCTTTTTGAAACTCGATGTAGTGCGAGAGGATCTCCCGCAGCGTGAGTGTTCTAGGAACGCCATCGACGAGGGCAAGCATGTTCATCCCGAAACTCGTCTGCAGCGGTGTGTGTTTGTAGAGCTTGTTGAGCACCACCTGGGGCACACAAGCTTGCTTGAGCTCGATCACGACGCGCATCCCCTTGCGGTCGGATTCGTCTCGCAAGTCTGATATCTCGGTCAGCTTCTTCTCCCGGACAAGATCGGCGATCTTTGTCACGAGTTTCGCTTTGTTAACGGCGTAGGGTATCTCGGTGATGATGATGCGGGTGCGCCCGGTCGAGGTCTGCTCGATGTGCGCTTTGCCTCTCACCTTGATCGACCCTCGGCCTGTCGAGTACGCGTCAAGCATGCCGTCGGTGCCCATAATGAGACCGCCGGTCGGGAAGTCCGGACCCGGCAATACCGCCATCAGCTGCTCAATAGTCGCCTCAGGGTTGTCGATGAGCAGGTTGGCAGCATCGATGACTTCACCCAAATTGTGCGGCGGAATGTTGGTCGCCATACCTACGGCAATGCCCGCGCTACCGTTTACCAGCAGATTTGGGAATCTGCTTGGAAGCACCTTGGGCTCGGAGAGCGACTCGTCGTAGTTGGGACCAAAGTCCACGGTCTCCTTGTCGAGATCACGCAGCAACTCCATCGATATCTTCTGCAGCCGCGCCTCCGTGTAACGCATCGCCGCCGCAGAGTCACCATCAACGGAGCCAAAGTTGCCGTGCCCGTCGACGAGAGGCGCGCGCATCGCGAACGTCTGCGCCATTCGTACCATCGTGTCGTAGACGGCAGCGTCCCCGTGCGGGTGGTACTTGCCGATGACCTCACCGACCGTCCACGCCGACTTCTTGTACGCCCGCCCTGGAGTGAGGCCCGACTCGCTCATCGCGAAAAGAATTCGCCTGTGCACGGGCTTCAGGCCATCGCGGACATCTGGCAGCGCGCGCGAAACGATGACGCTCATCGAGTACTCGAGGAAGCTGTCTCGCAGCTCTTTTTGGATCTCTATCGGCAGTACTGTGCTTTCCGCTATCTCATCCGACACCTAAAGCACTCCTTGATTTCGAAGACTACGGCCGCCAAGCCACACTCCGAGCGCGACGAGCCCGATGCCCATCAAGCTCACGATCCCTGAACCCATCCACCCCGCCGGTCCAGCTCTGAGCGTCGCGGCAAGTGCAACTGACGCCCACACGATGAACACAAGGCCGAGCACTACCAGAAACGCCCCTGCCATAACGCCAGCTTTCCAAGCTCCGGCAACCGTTTTCGGTTCTTCGTCCTTCAGCCGGGAGAGCATCTCTTCGATCGCGGGATCCTCCAGACGCTCAGACACCTCGCCGCTAGGCTGAGCGGCACCGCTCGTCCGCTCTGGCGTGCTGTCGCCTTCGCCTCCGGCTTGTCTTTCCTGGTCGACGTCTGCCGTCTTCCCCAGGCGCTCGGCCCGTTGTGCCCCGAGCCGCTCGAACGCCTCCTTCTCCCAAGGCGGCGGTTCGAAGGCGCGCGATTCTCGCCGCCTCGGCGGGTCGAACCGGGTGTCTTTGGGGTCGCCCATTCACGTCAGATATCGAGAAAGCGGACGTCTTTTGCGTGACGCTGGATGAACTCCCGCCGAGGCTCTACTTGGTCCCCCATTAAGTCAACAAACGACTTCTCGGCCGCGAGAGCATCGTCGAGGGTTACCTGCAAAAGCGTTCTCTTCCCCGGATCCATCGTCGTCTCCCAGAGCTGCTCGGGATTCATCTCGCCAAGACCCTTGTAGCGTTGAATCGTGTACCGCGAGCCCTCGGGAACCTTGGCGAGGAGCTGCTGCAATTGACGCTCGCTATACGCATACTCCTGCTTCTTGCCTACGCTCACCTTGTACAGTGGCGGTTGTGCAATGTAGATGTAGCCCGCCTCGATCATCTCTCGCATGTAGCGATAGAAGAACGTGAGAATGAGACAGCGGATGTGGGCGCCGTCTACATCCGCGTCGGTCATGATGATCGCTTTATGATAACGCGCCTGTGTGAGATCGAACTCCTCGGCGATACTCGTACCGAGGGCGGTGATCATCGCCTGAATCTCTTCTGAGGCGAGCGCCCTGTTTATTCCGGCCTTCTCAACGTTCAGTATCTTGCCTTTGAGGGGCAAGATCGCCTGAAACGAGCGGTCTCTTGCCTGCTTGGCCGAGCCGCCCGCCGAATCACCCTCGACAAGGTATATCTCGGCAAGCTCCGCGTCCTTGATCGAGCAGTCAGCAAGCTTGCCGGGAAGCGTTGTCGACTCGAGCAGCCCTTTGCGTCTCGTCAGCTCACGGGCCTTTCGCGCGGCCGCTCTCGCTTTGGCGGCCTGGGTGGCCTTGGTGAGGATCGTTCGCGCGGGTCGCGGATTCTCCTCAAGGTACTCGGAAAGAGCCTGCATAACCGTGGACTGGACGAATCCTCGCATCTCGGTATTGCCGAGCTTGGTCTTTGTCTGCCCCTCGAACTGTGGTTCATTCAGCTTGACCGAGATGATCGCTACCAATCCCTCTCGGATGTCTTCGCCAGAAAGGTTGTCCTCTTTCTCCTTGAGAATCCCCTGGCGGCGCGCATAGTCATTGAGCGTTCTTGTCAAAGCGTTCTTGAAGCCCTCGAGGTGTGTTCCGCCCTCGTGCGTGTTGATGTTGTTCGCAAACGCCAACACTGAGTCCGAGTAAGCCGTGTTCCACTGGAGCGCGACTTCGACGTGCCCCTCCTCGGCGTCGGACTCAAAGTAGATGACCTTGTTGTGGAGCGCTTCCTTATTCTCGTTTAAGTATTTAACAAAATCGACGATGCCACCAGCGTAGCGAAACTCCTCCACTCTGGGTTCGAGCTCGCGCTCGTCGGTGAGAGTGATCTTGAGGTTCCTGTTAAGAAACGCCGTCTCGCGAAACCTTGTGGAAAGCGTGTCGTAGTCGTGGTCGACCGTCTCGAACACGTCGGTATCCGGCCAGTACCTAACTTTCGTGCCGGAAGACTTGGACTTCCCGGTAACCGCAAGCGGGGCCTTTGGCCTGCCTCTCTCATACGATTGAGACCATATCTTGCCGTCGCGCCTAACCTCGACCTCAAGCCTTGAGGATAGGGCGTTTACGACTGACACCCCGACACCGTGAAGGCCGCCGGAAACCTTGTACCCCTCTCCGCCAAACTTGCCGCCCGCGTGCAGGATCGTAAGTACCACCTCTACCGCGGGCTTTCGGTGTTTTGGAACGTTGTCGACAGGGATTCCGCGCCCGTTGTCTGTGACGCCTACCGACCCATCTGCGTGCAACACCACGTCGATCGCGGTGCAGTGGCCCGCCAGCGCTTCGTCTACTGAATTGTCCACCACCTCGTATACGAGGTGGTGGAGGCCCTTCGGACCGGTCGATCCAATGTACATGCTGGGCCTCTTCCGAACCGCTTCGAGGCCCTCAAGCACCTGGATATCTTTACCGGAGTACGACTGTCTCGTCACTCAAGCTCCTTCTTGATCACTGCGGCCACCGTAAGACGTGGAGGACACCACCATATCTTGTGGTGCCGCTCATAATTCTAACACAATTACTAGGGTAACAGCCCCGTCGTTGGGTCTGTGAGTTCACCATCTGCCCCTGGGCCCTCGGTAGCGGCCCTCCGAGCCTTTTTCCATTCCATGTCACTCTTCGTAGCACTGATCGCGGCTGAGCGAAGCGTTTCGCTCTTGATTATCGCCGCAGAACCTTCAATCGCCTCGGCGTCCTCGAGATCCAAAGGCTTCCTATCGACTCGCCGAGTCGCACTGCGCCCGCCCTTCTGGCTGCGTTGTGTCGCACCCGATGCTCCGTCCCGGTCTGGCCCCCCCACAGTAAACCGCACCCGGTGCACTATGGGATCCCCAAGCGCTGAATTCAACCGTATTCTCAGTTCCTCTGAAAGCGCGCCGAGCTGCGTCGCCCAGGCGTGGGAATCCACGGAAACCGAGAGTTCTCCGTCGCGAAATGAAACCCTTCCCGTGCGAGACGCTATCTCTTCGCCCGCCACCTGTTCCCACGCGTCCGCTATCTGGATCGCCTTTACGGCACGTCCGTAACCGAGGGGTTTCGCGATCCTTGCCAACACCTCACCGAGGCGCTCTGGCCCCCCGCCCCTACCCATCAGAAACCACGTTCACCACGAGCGCCTCACTGATCTCGGCTCGCTCAAAGTACGACAGATTGGTCGTGGTCATAATTGTCTGAGGCCCTTCACTGATGAAGCGTAACAACGCCGACCTGCGCCGCTCATCAAGCTCCGACATCACATCATCGAGAAGCAGTACCGGATCAACACCCGCGATCCTTCGCAAGGTTGATACCTCCGCCATCTTCCACGCAAGGGCGACCGTCCTCTGTTGCCCCTGAGAAGAGAAGAAGCGAGCGGGCATTCCTTTGATCTCAAAGATCAGGTCATCCCTATGGGGCCCCACGAGGGTCATCCCGCGCCTCTTTTCGGCGGCGCTGTGCTTTATGAGGGCTTTTCTCATACTTTCTTTGACGTCCTCACGCTCCATCGCGGCGAACTCCTCGGCTCGCCCTCTCTCTTGAAGAAACGAGCACTCCACGTACATGGTCAGAGACTCTTCCTCGGCCAACTCGCTATATGCCGGAAACAGGCTCTCCCCCACGCGGGCAGTCAGTCTCATCCGATGCTGGAAGAACGCTGCACCCGCTTCAACAAGGTGAGCGTCCCACACGTATATCTCCTCCGGCGAACAACCGTTTTTTAGTAATGCATTTCTGTGGCGCACCGTTCTTGCATACTCGCTCCGTAACGCTGCGTACGCTCCTGACATTTGACTCCCGAGTGTGTCGAGCGCAACCCTGCGCGCCTCGGGGTTACCTTTTGCCAACTGTAAATCGTCGGGGACAAATGTAACCGTGGGTACACGTCCCGAGATATCTGCGATCCTCTTAGAGGGTGCTCTATTGATCCGGTGTTCTCTCTTGCCTGAGCTGCTCACTTCCAATCCGAGCTCTACCGCCACACCTCCCCTGCTCCCGTCCAAATGGACAGAAGCCGCGCTTCTCCCCGCCCTGACCACATCACTCCACGTGAGTGATCGAAAAGATGTTCCGCTGGTTACCAGAGTGATCGCCTCAAGAACGTTTGTCTTCCCGGCGGCGTTGGGACCCACAAGAATCGTGAGCCCATCACTCGGCAGAATTGAAGTCGCCGCATGATTCCTGAAATCGTGCAGCTTTATCGAGTGGATATTTGTTCGCAGAGTCACGCAGTTAACTCAAGCGCACTGGCATAAGCAAGTAGAGAAATCCGCTGTCTTGCGGGCTAGTGATAACTCCCGGCTTCAACGGACTGACAATACTGATCGAAACGGTATCGCCTTCCGCTGAGAGAAGACCATCGATCAAAAACGAGTGATTGAATGCTATCTCGACGTCAGCTCCTCGAACTTCTGCCATAAGATCCTCTGATGCGTCTCCCACATCATGTGTTTTTGCGGAAAGGGAGAGTGTCTGATCTTCGGCTCTCACACTGAGGCGGAGAGGAGCGTTATGTTGGGCAAGAAGGGAGACCCTCTTGACCGCCGAGATCATCTCTTCTCGAGAAACGACCACTGTGGTCTCTTCATCTTTTGGTATCAGTTGGCGATAGTTTGGGAACGTCCCTTCGATCCTCCTCGTGACGAACGTTGTTTCTCTGAAGCGGATCACTATCTGATTATCGGTGACGCTGATGGACACCGAATCCTTCTCATCCATCGACCTGACAACCTCGTCGAGCGTTCTCGCGGGTACAACCACCTCTACATTTTGTGTATTTGGCTGCTCAAGAACACTCTCTTTTACCGCTAAGCGATATGAGTCGGTTGCCACGGTCTTAAGTATTGGGCCGTCTATCGCCAAAAGGATCCCAGTTAAAATAGGCCGTGTTTCGTCCCTGCTTGTCGCCTTGATCACATGATGCACAGCGTCTTTAACGCTTGTAGCCGGCAGTGAGAAAGACTCTTTTTCATCTACTTCCGGGAACCGGGGAAAGTCATCTGCTGGCAGAACCCGTAAGGTGAATGACGACTGAAGGCAAGAAACTATAGCCACCTCTCCTTCCACTGCGATAGTAACCGCAGCTTCAGGAAGAGATCGGATGATGTCTGTCAGTAGTTTTCCTGGGAGCACCGCACTCCCGGGTCTTTCGATTCCCGCCATAGGGATAGTGTGCCGCACTGAGACTTCTAAATCCGTTGCTTGCAGCACTACCCCTCCCGAAGAGGAGGAAGAGATAAGGAAACCTGAGAGGATAGGTAAGGTTGATCGGGAAGATACCGCACGCCCCGCAATAGCCAGAGCGTTCACTAGTTCACCTCGGGCTACCGAGAATCTCATACTGTTTCCTCTCTTAGAGTGTATTCAGTAACAGTAGTAGTAATACATGTGGAAGATGTGGAAAGACCCTTCCTGGCCAGGTGGTGTGGCCTTTATCGCGGGGCACAAGATGTTGAAGATATGTTCGCCTTCCTCCACATTATCCAGAGGGTGTATCCCTTAGAGCGTAATCCGGGATTCCCTACACCATTCGTCCCGGTCGGGCACACATCTTTATCCACAAGAAGCGTCTCTAATTTCTCTGTCTGATCGTGTTTGTTAGCGTCTGAATCTGATTGTAGACGTCGCGGTCTGCGTTCATCATCTTTTGAATTTTCGCCGTTGCGTGCATGACTGTCGTGTGGTCTCTCCCCCCGAATTCAGCTCCAATACGTGGAAGAGAGAGATCCGTCATTTCCCGTGCTAAATACATCGCTATTTGGCGTGGATACACTATCGACTGCGATCTCTTATTTCCCACGAGCTCCGTTTGAGAGATCGAGTAAAACTTGCAGACCTCCCTTTGGATGGTCGAAATGGAGATAGGTCTGGCCGACCGCTCAGGAAAGATGTCCTTCAGGACACTGCGAGTAAGCTCAAGCGTCACGGTGCTGCGCGTTAGAGAGCTGAACGCAACAACTCTAATAAGCGCACCCTCAAGTTCTCTAATATTTGAGGACACGCGATCAGCGATGAAAGAAATGACGTCATCAGGAACAACTAAGTTTTCCGTGCCGATCTTCCGTCGAAGTATAGCGATTCGCGTTTCCAAATCAGGCGGCTGGATGTCTGTGGTCAGCCCCATCTCAAAACGGCTTCTCAAGCGTTCTTCAAGTCGCTCGATATCTTTAGGTGGGCGATCGGACGACAACACTACCTGTTTTCCTGCTTGCTGAAGCGTGTTGAATGTATGAAAGAACTCTTCCTGGGTGCCTTCTTTTCCTCTAAGGAACTGAATATCGTCAACGAGCAGGACATCATTAGTCCGGTACTGTCTCCGGAATCCCTCGATGCGCTTCTTGTCGCGATCTCCAATCGAGTTAATAAAGTCATTAGTGAACTGTTCGGTGGAGACGTACTTTACTTTCATGTGAGGGAAAGCAAGCTGCACATATCGTCCGATTGCTTGGAGTAAATGGGTCTTGCCTAATCCGACTCCCCCGTAGACAAAGAGAGGGTTATACGCCCTTCCTGGGGCCTCGGCAACCGCTAGCGCCGCAGCATGAGCAAACTGATTCGACGGACCCATAACGTAGGAATCGAAGGTGTACTTAGGATTGAACCCGCCTTCCCGAGTGACGGCGTTTGCGGGAGCTTCCTCGTCTCTTGATCTCCTCGGCGAAGACGGTATCACCGAGGGAGCTGGTGTCCGGGACTCCTCGGCAGTGGATGGAGATCCTTCGGGCACTGTGAAACGAACGGCCACGGGGCGTTCGCAGACCTGTAGTAGAGCCGAGGTCAACAAACCAGAGTAGCGGGACTCAAGCCACTCCCTCGCAAATTCGTTTTGCACAGAGACTACGAGCCCGTCATCGTCCAATTCGAGGGCGGACGTGTGTTCGAACCACGTCTTAAAAGTCGGCGTGTTTAGTTCTGATCGGACGACAGACAGAACATCATTCCAAACACCCTGCGCATTTGCGTGGTTCATATAGACTCTCCGCAACTCTTCATCGGGTTAGTAGGCTGTCTAGGTATTGAGAGCCGCGCTCGGTTAACACGCGCTTACCGCTCTCATCGGCTCGTATCAAACCGGACTCCTCCAGAAAGGCGAGATCACGGTAGGCCGTCGAGAGGGCAACACGTAGTTCTCGCGAAACGATCGTTGGCCCTGCTTCGCCTAGCTCCAACACAAGCGAAAGCACCTGCTTCTGTCTTGTTGAGAGGGCGGGAAGATCAACTGGGTAGTGGGGCGCGGTGTCGTGCGCTGAGTCGGGAATGGAGTCGGCTTGATGTGATGCTTGGGCGAAAGATATCGTTACTACAGTGCCGTCTCGCAGGTTGTCTTCGATCAAGAGAAACCCCCCAGACAAACCGAGCCACTCCTGAACGATGGGAAGGCCCGATCCTACACCGCGAATGATCCTCTTCATCTCACCTGTGGCGGTTGTGAACCCAGGTAGAATGGCGCGCTTCTTGTCGGGAAGCCCAGGGCCCTGGTCAGCGAAGCGGATGGTGGAGCCCCCATCAAGGATAGATACGACTGGTTCGGCAAAGTTTGCGTGAACGAAGTTTTCTACTAGCTCCCTTATCACGGTGTAGGGAAGACGGCCCCCCGCCTCTTGTGCAAGCGAGTACACCCGCGAGGAAAGGGAGTCGATAAGCTCCCGAGCTTCGGATTCTTCTACATCCTCAGTTCGTGGGGCGGCCACGGGAGAGTCGTAGACGGCCACTCGTGCGCAGAGTCGAGTGTGAGCGGGGTAAGCCGACACGGTGTGGGCCCTCGGGCCGATAGCTTCTAAGGTCGCGGCCCGGGTGCCCGCTTCATCTGTGGCGGCATCAGAGAAAAATGTCTTCATTACGCCCCTCTTTCGACGGAGTGCTGACTGGGCACACCGTTATCAACAACCCCCACCTAAACGCCCATCTCAACAAACACCTGCTATAGACCGTATCCGTGCTCGTTCTCGGAGTGCCTATCACTTTAAACAAGGCCCCAGCGTGCGGTTTCCTCGATGATCCACACAACTTTCCACATCTGTGGAAAAAACACTCTGCACCTAGGTACGAGAACCCTCTAGTTTCCAGCGTAGGGGCCACGAAAGGGTTTCTCTCCTTTCCCGGCTGTTGAAAAGTGGCCGGACGAGCGGAGCGGTGCTGTGGATACCCATAGCGAACGGATTCCGGCAAGCAGCAGAACTCTTGCCCGAGAAGAATTCCGGAATGAGCACCGCGGTAGGTAATCAGAAAAATACCGTACTATCAGGTGTTTTCAAGGAGCTCTTTCACGAAAGCACTCTCGTGCGAGCGGGCTTGAGTCTATCAAGGCGAACAGCGTCCCACAACGGACAGACGGAGGATATCCACAGGTTCAACAATCGCCCCGCCTGGGTTTTCCACACTTTCCACAGATTTCACTTCAATTTGGCGCTCAGCGGAGCTCCCCGCCTTTCGGTCCTGGCATGAGCGGATAGTCTCGCATGTAGCGGACGGTTTGACACTCTTGAAACGGCACAGATATAATTGCCGGGCTTTGCCCCGTTTCGGGGCGTGGAATCGGAGGAATCGTGAAGAGGACGTACCAACCAAACAACCGCAAGCGAAGTAAGACCCATGGTTTCAGGGCGCGTATGTCCACACGGGCCGGGCGCAGGATTCTCGCCAACCGCCGCCGCAAGGGCCGGGAGCTTCTCTCGGCCTAAGCAGGCTACCCGACCACCGGAGCGTGACCGGTGCACACGATTCGCTCGAGGCGGGAGATGGAAGCCATCTTCACCGTAGGCCACCGGGTAGGCAGTCCGCTCGCCGTTGCCCTTATACTCAAGACCCCCACAGAACGCGGCCAGCCCGGCCGCGTTGCGTTTGTGGCGGGCAAGCGCGTGGGCGGTGCCGTTGTCCGGAACCGCTCTAAGCGTGTGTTAAGAGAGGCCGCTCGCAGGATGGGGGCACCTTGGCAGGGAGCCGACGTTGTGCTGATCGCTCGGCGTGGTACGGCTGACGCCCCTCCGGCTGCGATCGACAACGCAGTCGAGTCCCTGTTGCGGCGGGGAGGTGTTCGGTGAATGGAAACACTTCCCAGGAGAGCCGCAGTGGCCCTCGTGAGGGTGTATCAGGCGGTGGTATCCCCGCTCTTTCCACAGTCGTGCCGCTTTCACCCAACCTGTTCGTCGTATGCGATAACATCTCTTGAGCGGTATGGTGTGTTGAAGGGTGCCTGGTTGGCGATCCGCAGGATTACCCGATGCCACCCGTGGAATCCCGGAGGACACGATCCCGTGCCCTAAGATCTGCAGTTGACGGCGAATGGAGGGCCGAAAGCCCTCCTTGAACAAGGAGGTACTCCACCCGTGTGGCAGGCGATCAAAGAGTCAATCTTCGCGGGGCTGCAGTACCTGCACGATGTGACGGGCGACTACGGAGTGGCTATCGTGCTGCTGACGGTAGTCGTACGTTTACTGATGGTCCCCCTCACCGTGAAGCAGACGCGCTCGATGTACGAGCTCCAGAGGATACAGCCCAAGATCAAGGAGTTACAGAAGAAGTACAAGAACGACAAAGAGAAGCTCCAGGAAGAGACGCTCAAGTTCTACCAAGAGAATAAGATCAACCCGTTTGGCGGCTGTCTCCCCCTCCTATTGCAGATGCCAGTATTTCTTGCGCTCTACCAGGTTTTGGGGGGAACGCCTGACAATCCTGGACTTTTCCTCAAGTACGTTGCGGACTTGCCCGAGGCCCAACAAGCAGCGGTTACCAGATTCTGGATATTCCTGCCAGATCTGACCGCCACTCCCGCTGCGGTTTGGGCGGAAGCAGGACTTTTCGCCACACTCCCCTACATCGTGATAGTTGGACTGTTTGGGCTCAGCATCTGGGTTCCGACCATGCTGATGCCAGGCGAGAACCAACAAAAGCAGATCATCGGCATTATGGCTGTAATGATGCTCTACATCGGATGGATCAGTCCCGCCGGCGTACTCGTGTACTGGGTAACGTCAAGCTTGATCGGGATCGCCCAGCAGCAGCTGCAGATGAAGTTCCTCACTCAGAGAGAGGCAGCGTGATAGCGATGTTGCGTGAGTGTGTTGCCGAAGGGCCCACGTTCGAGGACGCTGTTGATGCGGCCCTCGAGATGCTTGGAGTCCAGCAAGACGCCGTCGAATATGAAGTGATCGAGGAGCCGTCGCGAAAGTTCCTTGGGATAGGAGCAGGTCGTGGCGTCAAGGTACGGGCCTGGCTCAAGGACGATTTTGTTCGCGAAATCGAATCCGCACGTATTGATGACGGTGCCACTTTCGAGGCGGGCGACGCGGCGCAACCAGCAACGGGAGAACGTATCACGAGCGACGCGCGACGCGCCCCCTCACAGGTTCCCGATGACTTGAGCGAAGAGGACCTTGACCGCGTTGCCGACACGGCGACAGACGCACTTGAGACCGTGTTGTCTTCCTTCGGAATCGAAGCCGCTATCGAGGAGTATGAGGGAGACGAAGGCGAGATCATACTCGACGTGGTTGGCTCGGATCTTGCGATTCTTATCGGACGGCATGGGCACACGCTCGACAGCGTCCAAGTCCTGATCTCGGCGATCACCCACAAGAAGCTCGGGTTTAGATACCCGGTACTAGTCGATGTCGAGGGGTATCGCAACAGGCGGAAGGGTAAGCTGGAGGAGATCAGCCTGAGAGCCGCCGCGAAGGCAACGAGGCAAGGGTTTCCTGTCAAGCTGAGGCCGATGACCGCTATGGAGAGAAGAATCGTCCACATGACTCTCCGAGACGACGCGAAGATTCGGACCTCGAGCGAGGGAGAAGATCCATTTCGCGCCGTGGTGATACATCCCAACAAGCGCTAACACCACTTCCCAACAAACACCAGCACCATAGCGATTCAGACACTGTGACGACGCGCCGACCGGCGCGTCGTTTACGTTATTGCGGGATGACAGTGCGGCGAAGCACGATGTGGCTGATGCAGTTTATAGGGCCGCGTTGAAAGAACAAACGGACGGTGTTGGGGGATTGGCTGGAAGCGCACCAGGTCTCGATCATCCGTAGGCTCGATGAGCGGCACAATTCGAGGGGCGGTCGAGCGGGTTGGCAGCAGATGGTCATAATGAATCGTGTGACCGAGGCGGCGGCTCTATTAGTTTTGTGGCCGAGAGTACAGCGGAAAGCCCACGAAATCTGAAGTGTGACGGCGAGGGGCGCACACGGCCCGGAACCCCCACGCTTGTGCCAAAGCTCCACCAATCGGGGAGTTTCGGCGCGCATCGGCGACGCCGCTTCGTTCTTATGGCTAGGTGAACGACCAGGGCGTGGACGTTTCACCAGCCCCAACATAAGCGTTGCATCTACACGATTGAGTCAGATCGCTAGGCAGTGGTCGGGATTATCGGGATCTTTGGTTGAAGGTGTCGCCGGTTGTGCTGCCCAACAGGATAGACCGCTGATTGCCGGGGGATGTTTCACGTGAAACAATGGGCGTGAGGAACGCAGTAGTTTCACGTGAAACATAGGTGAGAGATGAACATGAGAGATGCAATAATCGCCGCCTGTGGTCGACTTACGGTGTCAATATCCGATAAACAGGCGTATTTGCTCTCGAAGCATCTGGAAATGGTTCTAGACGGCAATCGCAAGTTCAACCTTACAGCAATCACCGATGTCGCTGATGCGATTGTTCTGCACGTGGTTGATTCCCTGATGGTGCTTCCCGAGATATCGAGTGCTCCAGAAGGGCCCATTGCGGACATAGGAACTGGGCCGGGGTTTCCAGGGATTCCGCTTGCGGTCATGACTGGCCGACGAGTTGACCTAGTTGAGTCAATTGGCAAAAAAGCACGGTTCCTTGAAACCGTGGTCGACACACTTGAACTGTGTGACACCGTCAAGGTGATCAACGAGCGCGCCGAACAACTTGCCAGCCACACACGTGGCGCATACGGAGCGGTCACGGCCCGAGCAGTCACATCGCTTCCCGCACTGGTCGAGCTCTCTGCGCCCTTGCTAAGACTCGAGGGAATCCTTGTCTCTCTGAAAGGACGGGTTGGAGCGGATGAACTAGATTCCGGCGCGAAGGCCGCGGCGATGGTGGGTCTCACCTACTCCGGAATACGGAAATACACCCTCCTAGATCACGATGCCGCTCGCAGTTGTGTGACATACACAAGAACAGGCAGCTCAAGCATCCAATTGCCAAGGAGGGCTGGTTTGGCACAGCGAAAGCCACTCGCGTGATCCCAAGTGGACGGTTATTCGGGTTGAATGAGCGCTTCTCATGTTCGCAGCTAACACATATACTGCAAGTCATCGCTTTGCAGTGCGCGAGGGAGGGAATCAGGTGTCAGGCGGAACCGATACGGGCGCTACGGCCACCAAGCGCGCAAGAGTTTTTGCGATAGTCAATCAGAAGGGCGGTGTGGGCAAGAGTACTACCGCCGTCAACCTTACCGCATGCCTGGGCGACGCCGGGAAGAAGGTTCTTCTTGTGGACCTGGATCCGCAGGGCAACGCAACGTCCGGCTATGGTCTCAACAAGAACCAGCGGCAATCGTGCATTTATGACGCTCTTCTTGGCGGCGAACCCATGGAGGGGCTGATCGAACCCGTCGAAATCGAACGTGTGTTCGTTGTTCCGGCGACCATCCAGCTTGCAGGAGCCGAGATCGAACTTGTATCGGCGATGAGTCGTGAGGGGCGGCTCAAGAGCATCCTAGAGTCTGTTGTGTACGACTTTGACTACATCATCATTGACTGCCCGCCGTCGCTGGGGCTGCTCACCATCAACGCCCTTACTGCGGCAAATGGTTTGATCGTCCCGATTCAGTGTGAGTATTACGCCCTAGAGGGCCTTTCAAAGCTTCTTGATAGCGTACGGCTCGTGAAGGCACACCTGAATCCTGAACTTGAAGTCTTCGGCGTGGTGATGACCATGTACGACGTGCGGACTCGTCTTTCACAACAGGTGGTGGACGAGGTCAGGGACTTCTTCGGGGAGAGGGTCTTCGAGTCCCTGATACCGCGGAGTGTTCGGCTGTCGGAGGCTCCAAGTTTCGGACAGCCAGTGACCCTTTACGACCCCACCGGCAAGGGGGCGGATTCCTATCGAGCACTGGCGAAGGAAGTGATCGATCGTGTCGACTAGACGAGGTCTTGGGAGAGGGTTATCGGCGCTCATCCCTAACGCGGTGCAGGCCGGATCAGGAGCCGAGGCATATGAGATTCCCATCGATCAGATCACCCCTAACCCTCGGCAGCCACGAACCGACATAGATGAAGGCGGCATCGCTGAGCTCGCGGAATCGGTACGAGCCGTCGGCGTCCTGCAACCTATCATTGTCCGACCGCATGGCGCGGGATACCAGATTATCGCTGGTGAGAGGCGGTGGAGGGCCGCGCGCGCCGCAGGGCTGGAGCGGGTCCCCGTTCGTGTGCTCGCCACATCGGAGACCGAGTCGCTTGCGCTGGCGCTAATAGAGAACCTTCAGCGGGAGGATCTCAACCCCATCGAGGAGGCGCGCGGTTATCGAAGATTGTTGAGCGAGCATCAGATGACCCAGGCGGAACTTGCCGAGAAGGTTTCGAAATCGCGCTCAACGATTACCAATGCACTGCGGCTCCTGGATCTTCCAGAAGAGGTGCAGGTGCTTGTCTACGAGGGCAAGCTTAGTGCGGGGCATGCGCGGGCGATTCTCACCGTGCAAGACGAGGCATCTCGAGCGCGACTCGCAGAAAAGGTTGTCGCTGAAAAACTCTCGGTGCGCGAGGTAGAGAATCTGGCGAGACTCTATCTTGTCGGCCAGACCGATCGTCCTCCACGTTCACCCGCACCGAAATCGTTCAAGATCGTGGCCCGGAAGCTGCGTAAAGTGCTTGGCACGGCGGTGCGTGTGCGGCATACAGAACGCAAAGGCAAGATCGAGATCGACTTCCACGGCGAAGATGAGCTGGAACGGATCTACAGGATCCTCGTTGAGGGGGAAGCAGAGCGCAAGATAGGGGAGGAGGCACAGTGACTCGCTACAAAGTGGAATATTTTGCCATAGGCGCAATTTCCGGCATGATCGTCGGAATCGTTGTAGGTCTCCTTGTGGCACCAGCCAGCGGGGATCGCACCCGCCGGAGGCTAGTTGCTGAGGCGCGAAGGGCTGCGAACGCGGCTAAGGCAGTGGCTGAGCGGGCGGAGGAGGCGGCAGAAATTCTTAGTGGCCGGGTGGAGCACTACCTCGGCCGTGATGAAGAAGCGGCGTGGCGAAAGGTCCGGGAGATCAAAGAGGGCGTTCAGCGCTACACAAGGGCGCAAACCGTTCAGTAGTGATGTCAGACGTGCGTGAGACGATGACCCCGACAAGAGAGGGGACGTCGTGCCACTGACGATTGTCACCGGACGGGCGAACGCAGGGAAGACACGTATTCTTCACGAGGCCGTGGAGAGATCCTTGGATGCGGGAGACAGCCCCGTGCTACTCCTTCCCGCTCTGCCAGATGTTGAGCGGGTACAGCGCGAACTTGCCGAAAAGGGCATGAGTGGCGTACGGATTGCCGCTTTCGATACGTGGTTTGCCGGGCAGTGGGCGGTTCATGGCGATGGGCGCCGACTTGTCAGCGAACATGAGCGTCGAGCTCTGGTCGTGCGCGCGATTGAAAGAACCGCTCTGCGGCACGTTGCCGAAAGTTCTGCATTTCTGGGCTTCGCCGCGGTGGTCACTTCTTTGGTGAGAAACGTGGGCTCTAGTGACCTTCTCCGGATGCCGAAACATGATGACCGTCTGGCAGAGATCGTTCACGTAGTTGAGTCGTACACAAGACTTCTTGAAAGCCACTGGCTTGTGGAGCAATCGGTGGCGATGAGAGGGCTCGGAACATCTCCGCCGCGGCTCGATGGTGTGGTCGCCGTGAACAGGTTCGTGACCCTATCTGAGCCGCAAGAACACCTCATACGCGGGATTTCGTCAGTGGGGGAGGTGTACGTCTCGCTCACCTGGGAGCGAGGTCATGCGGCGACCGAGTGGATCACAGAACTCGTGGAGCGCCTGCTCAACTGCGGAGCAAGCCATACGGTGTGTCCCCCAAAGCCCGCGCGCGACGAGCTTGATCTGCTGGAGGCCGGACTATTTAGGCCTTCTGCGACGATCACCCCAACCGGTACGGTGCGGCTGGTTCACGCCACGGGACCCGAGGAAGAGGTCGCCGCCGTGTTCGAAGAGATAGAAGGCTTTGTGCGGAGGGGCGTGCGCCCGGACCGGATCGCCGTTGCTTTCAGAGATCCGGATCGCAGAATTCACCTGCTGAGCGCCGCTGCAGCGAAGGTCGCCGCACCGGTCAGAATCGAGGCGCTTAGGCCCCTGGCGAGAATGCCGTTTGGCGCAGCGCTGATGGCGCTGCTTGATGTGGTCCGGAAAGAGACAAGGGATAGAACCCGCTTTCTTGCTTTCGCGTCGAGCCCTTACTCGGGTGTGCCGCTCGATCGTGTGGCGGCCGCCGATTTGGGTTGGCGACGGGCACGATTGTCCGGAGTCGATCTCCTGGAGTCGGCTTGCTCGCTGGGCAGCAACATTTCATCGATCGTTGCTGCCGCGCTGCGTGTCACAGGCAAAGACACGGTAAGCGACGATGGCTGGAAACAACTGGCTGGATTAATGCTCTCAGCCGCCCGAGACCGGCATCCAGTCGGCTCCGTTGAGGCCTTGCAGGACGCGGTGTGTCATGAAGGCGTCGTCGCAATGGCATCGTCGCTTGCTCAGGTGTCGGGGGGGCAGGCCAGGCTCGATGATGCGATTGAAGCGCTGCGCTCGATTCATGTGCCAGTAGTGCTCGGGCCCGAGGGTCCTGCCGTAGTCGTCACTGAGGCGCATAGGCTACAGTCGCGGCGTTACGAAGTCTTGATCGTCGCCGGGCTTTCAGCAGATGAGTTCTCCCCTGATAGGCCGAAGCGCCTTGCACGGGAGATCGCGGAAGCGCTCGGAGTGGATGATCGAGCGGCTGGCAGCGAGTCTGAGCGAGCGCTCTTCTACTCGCTGGTTACGAAGGCCGCGCGACAACTCGTGCTCGTGGACCCCACGGCCTCTCCAGGAGGCGACGGTCCCCGGCGCTCATCCTTCGTCGACGACGTGCTTGACCTCTACAGAAGCTCACAAGAGCGAGCCGAGGGGGACGCGCCGTCGCAACCGCCACCGGGTCGCGGCGGGCCAGATGGCTTGCCTGGGCGCTCGGAATTGTCGCTGGGTGTGGATCGCTCGAGCCTTCGGAGGCGAGCCGCTCCCGGCCTGTTAGACATCCAGTGCCCCGAAGTGGGAAAGGTGGACAGTCGCGAATACACGGTGTCTGAGTTAGAGACATACCTGAAGTGCCCGTTCCGTTGGTTTGCGCAGTACGCCGCACGCTTGAGTCCGATCGACGTCTTACTCGGGCCTGCCGAGACGGGCACCCTCGCCCACGCCGCGCTCGCTGGATTCTACAGAGCGTGGACCGAGAAGCACGGACTGCAACGCGTCACGCCATCAACCGTGCACGATGCGGTGGCGCTACTAGCCGAGGTTTGGGCGGCCGCTGTAGAAAAGCAATGGGACGCTGGCGTCGCAGGACGATACATGCTGGATAGGACTCACCAGCGCGCAGCGGCTCTGATCAGGGATGACGCTGAGGCTCTACCGGGATTCGCTCCCACCGAACACGAATACCGGTTTGGCGCGTCAGTCGGACGCCCGTTTGAAATCGACGGGTGTCACCTCAAGGGAAGTGTTGACCGCATCGACTCAGGCACGACAGGCATCGTCGTCATGGACTACAAGAGCGGAAGCGGGATACTCGGGCATGGCTCGTTCGGATCCGCAGGGCTGCTGCAACTACCGGTGTATGCCGCAGTCGCGGCTCGATACTTTGACCGCCCAATCGCGGCCATCGTGTATCGCTCGCTTAGCACGCTTCAGGTTCGTGGCGCGTGGAACTCGGCGCGAGTCGATCTGAGTGCGCGCGGCACTCGTACGGATACTGTCGATGACGAGGGGATGGAGAAGGTGATCGCGCAGGGGGAGGCGCGCCTGGCGGAGGCATGCGCGGGGATTCGCGCGGGCAAGATCGCCCCGCAGCCAGTGAAAGGCGCGTGCCGATTCTGTCCAGTCTCTCCCGTTTGCGAACAGGAGGAGCGGTTGTGGTAGCGCGGTTGAACGACGATCAGCGGCGTGCGGTAGAGCATGTTGGCGGACGGTTACTCGTGACAGCCGGCGCCGGTTCAGGCAAGACCCGCACTCTAGCCGAGCGCTTTGCGCGCGCCGTCGACTCGCATGGTCCGGAGACCGGTTGCGACGTGAATCGCCTTCTCACCATCACATATACAGAAAAAGCGGCGGGTGAGCTGGCTGAACGTGTCCGGGCCGCGTTACGAAACAGGGATCTCGGAAACGAGGCCCGGAAGGTGGACGGCGCGTGGATATCGACGATACACGCGTTTTGTGCAAAGGTGCTGCGCCGCGAAGCGCTGATTGCCGGAATCGACCCTGCATTCCGAGTGGCTGATGAGGTCGCAGTCGCCGCACTGGGGGTCAAAACGTTTGACGAGGTTGTCAGCGCTCGACTCGATCGCGGCGATGAGGGAAGTGAACGCCTCTTTGAGGAGTACGGATACGAGGAGGTGAGAGCCGCTGCCGCCTCGCTTAGCCGAACACTTCGTGCGCGGGGAATTGGGGCCCCGCACGTGGCGCTCGAAGCCGTCCGTTCGATCGAGGACCTCGTGGCCGAAGCAGAAGCGCTGTTCGCGGAGGCGGGCGAGTGTTTCGCGGCGTACTGTGGACGGGCGACCACGCCGGCCGCTCAACAAGCGGCGTGCCACGGAGTACTCGAAAGACTCGACCGGATGCGCACAAGCCACGGTGATGAAATCAGCCGAGCGCGTGCCGTATGGTCAGCGATCGTGGAGTTCGACGCGGCGCTTCGGCCAACAAAGGAAACTGCCGAGGCGGTCGAGCGGTTGAAGGACGGCCGTGCCGCTCTCGCGGCGCAATGCTCGGCAATTGTCGCTCATGCGGACGCTAAGGCGCTTCTCAATCTCAGCAATGAATACATGGAGCGCTTCCAGGCAGCCAAGAAGGAATTGAGCGTGCTCGACTACGAAGACCTCATCATCGAGACGGAGCGATTGTTTGTGCGTCACCCGGACGTGCTCGAACGGTACCAAGCTTGGTTCAAGCTTGTCATGGTCGACGAGTTCCAGGACACCGATGAGCTTCAGCTCGCCCTAATCGAGCGGATCGCAGGGGCGAACCTCGCGACGGTCGGTGATGTCAAACAGTCGATCTATGCATTCCGCGGCGCGGATGTCGAGGTATATCGTAGGCATCGGGAGTCTATGGCGAACGCCAACGCCGAGCGGGTAGTGCTGTCCGACAACTACCGGTCCCATGAGGATTTGATCCGATTCGTCAACCGCGTGTTCAGTCAGGATGAGCTGTTCGGTCCAGAAGAGGAAGGGTTGCGTGCGGCACGCACGGATCCCGCCCCAGTGCGCATCGCTAGCGGTAGCCCGCGTGTCGAGATCTGTGTCGTGGATACCCGCGATGGAGGCACTGTTCGAGAGACGTGTGCAGTCGAGGCCCGTGTAGTCGCGCAACGCTTCTCTGAGCTGCGAGATGCGGGGTTCGCTCCTTCTGAGATGGTCGTATTACTGCGAGCGTACGCAGACGCGCCCACGTTTGCCGACGCACTCGAGCAGGTCGGGTTTGTCACCAGCGTGGTCGGGGGCAACCGATTCTTCGAGCTTCGCGAAGTGGGCGCGATGCGCGCGCTTTGCAGAGTGATTGCCAACCCGCACGACGATGAAGCGCTTGCACAGTTGCTCGTGTCTGACCTTCTCGAGGGCGGAACTCGCCTTCTCGCTCGATGTGCGGCTATCGCGCACGAAAGCCAGCAGCGCCGCTCTCTTTGGGATCGCCTTAGCCGGGTGGCCAAGAGCACGGATCAGGACAGTGAGCGAGCGGCAGTGATTGTCCGAATCGTGGAGCGAGCGCGGGACGCTGCTCCCGTGACGGGGTTGGCTCAGGCGTTGGCCAGCGCCGGTGAAGGACTGGGAATCGACGCGTACCTCGACGCACTCGGAGCTCAAGGCCGCATCATTAGAGCCAACATCACCCAGTTCTACAGAAAGGCGGCCGCATTCGAGGCCGCAGGCGGAATGGGGGCCGCCGGACTTGCCGCCTCGCTCGACGCGGAACAAGCGGTCGGGGTACGACACGGCGGGGTCACGTGCGTAGGGGGAGCGGAAACGGTGACGATCATGAGCGTGCATGCCGCCAAAGGCCTGGAGTTTCCCGTGGTCGCGGTACCGACGCTCTCGAAAAAGACGGTACGGACAGCGAGAGGGTTCTGGTTGCTTCGTGTGAAAGACGGGCTGGCCAGACTCAGCGTGCGACCGTCGATGGAACGCGTCTCAAGCCAGGACAGGAAGCTTACGACCCCACCGCTCTTCGCCGAGCTTGCCAAGACCGACGCGGTTTCCCAGCGAGAAGAAGCGATTCGTGTGTTCTATGTTGCCTGCACCAGGGCCAAAGAGGTGTTGGTGCTCACAGGCTCCGCTCCGGTCGAAGAGGGACTGGGGGGAGCTGACACGCCGCTGGCCTGGGCACTCAGTGCGTATGGCCGCTGTCTCATCGATCCTGTCCTCAGCATGGATTCGGGAAGTTCGGTCACAGTGAACGCGGAGGGCATTCCCGTACGCATCGAGAAGCGAGACGGGGCGTGCGGTGAGGAGCCGCATAACGGCGGATCACAGCCGCCCTCGGTAGTGACGGTAGCGATACCGTCGACCGTCGCCACGGTTGTTCCAGGGGCACGCGAAACGCCGCGGCTGAGCCGACCGAGACGGATCTCATACACCGATCTTGCCCTTCACCAGCGGTGCTCGCTCAGGTACTGGGCTGAGCGTGTTGCCGGTATGGGGAGAGCCGCCGCATCGAGTCCGGCGAGCGCCAGGGCGTCAGGATCAGCAATGCACGTGCTACTGCAACAAGCGTTCGTCACAGGAGAGCTTCCGGATGCTGCTCGCGTCACCGCAGTCGCCCGAGGCCTCAGGCTATCCGACAGCGAAGCACGGGCTCTCCGGGAAACGACGGAGACGTTTCTTCGCACTCGGTACGGACGTGAGCTTCTAGCCCGGCGGCGGCAAGCCAAAACGGAGATGCCATTCGGGGTCGTGCTGGGAGGGGAGGGGGGTCCGTTGCTGGTAGGAGCAATTGACGTGTGTTTTCTCGGTGGCGGGGGTGCTGAGCTGGTCGATTATAAGAGCGGGCGCGGGTCGTTTGAGAAGGACAGATCTAGGTCGCCGGGTGAGGCATACGAACTCCAGGCCAAGTGCTACGCGCTTGCAGCGCTGATGGGCGGAGCGGAGACAGCGACGGTGAGATTTGTGTACCCAGAGGTGCTTGGAGGCGACCGTGAACCGCGCCAGTTGCTGTATCGCTACGAGTCCCGTGACGCGAAAAGGATCGAGAGCTCGCTACTTGCGCAGTGGGAGGCGATGGCTGACAAGCCATATCGAGCTACCTCCAGGTGGTGCCCGGAACCGTGCTCCGGGTGTCCCGCGTCCGGTTCGGTGTGCGAACTCACCGATCCGCGGCTCGGCGCTGTGTGAGCTGACCGCACGCGGCCTCGATGTCGGCACCACGTTCGATCCTTACTGATGCCTCTGTGCCGCTGCGGGTAAGTGCCGAGGCGAACTCACGCGCCCGGGTCCCGGAAGGACGGGCGAGAGTGGCGACGGGTGTTGGATTTACAGGAATGATGTTGACGTGACAGTGCAGGCCCCGGCAGAAAGAGATCAGCGCGTCGAGCTCGGCGGCAGAGTCATTGACTCCGCCGATCAGGGCGTATTCGAGACTAGGACGTCGGCCAGTAATGGCTATGTAGCGCTGGAGGGCCGAGCGCAACTCCGACAGGGGCTGTTTCCGCATAGCTGGAACGAGATGGTCACGGGTCGTTTGTATGGCTGAGTGAATCGAGACAGCTAACGTGAACTGTTCCGGCTCAGCGGAAAGGCGATTGATACCCGCGACGATGCCGCACGTGGAGACGGTGAGATGCCGCGCTCCAATACCGAGAGCGTCGGCGTCGTTCATCAGGCGCAAGCCGGCGAGCGTCGCGTCGTAGGCGGCGAACGGCTCTCCTTGTCCCATCGCGACCGCGTTCGTCACGCTTCGGCCGAGGTCCGCTCCCACAAGCATGACTTGCATCGCCATTTCGCCGGCGCCGAGGCTTCGCTTCAGTCCACTCGCGCCGGTTGCGCAAAAGGAGCACCCCATTGCGCAACCGGCTTGCGTGGAGAAACACACGGTGAGCCGTTCTTTCGTGGGCAAGCCCACGCTTTCAACGGTCACACCGTCGTAAAGCTCCCAAAGATAGCGTCTCGTGCCGTCGACAGAGGACGTCTCTCGCGCTGCAAGGCGCGGGAGCACGATCGGCATTTCGTTGGCGAGGACATTTCGCAAAGAGGAGGGCAGGTCCGTCATCCCGGCGTAGTCGTTCGCGCCGCGCTGATAGACCCATCGTAGAAGTTGGGCCGTGCGGTAGGATGGCTCGCCTAAAGCTGCGAGGACCCGCTCGATCTCGCTTCTTCCGAGCACCGTAAGTGGCGCGCGCCCGGTCATCGCGGTGGAGCCGGGGTGGGGGTCACGCACCAGTGACTGCTCAGGTGAGTTCCCCAAGCGCCTTCTTGTATTCGTCACGATGCGACGCCTCGTACTTGCCGACCGAGCGGAAGAAAAACGCGATGTCGTCGAAGCCCTCCTCTTCGGCTGCCGCCGCGAACAGCGGGTACATGTCTTGACACTCGTAGTCCTCTCCGGCGGCGGCTTTCTCCAGGTTCGCCCGAGTGTCTCCAAACCCGCCCATGTAGGCGAGGTGGCCGTGAGCGTGGGCGGTCTCTTCGCGTGCGGCTCTATCGAACGCGTCAAGAACCGACTGAGGCGCTCCCTCGAGCTCCGCGATTCTCCGGAAGAGAGTGTACATCCGATTGGCTTGTGACTCACCCGAGTACGCCGAGCGGAGATTCTCCAGAGTCTTAGTGCCCTCAAGATCGGGGAGATTCGTGTATGGGGCAAAGAGGCTTCGCGGAGCTCCGCACACTGGACAGATATCGGGGGCCGGTCCGACATGCAGATAGCCACATCCCTTGCAGCGGTTCATTTCGGTCATGGGTGCTCCTCTCGGGCAGTGGCGCGCGGGCGGCGCAGCCGTGTTGGCAAGCGTGAGCGAATGGACGTGCATGCGGGCCTCACGTTGCTGTCATCCCCGTTTCCGATACGTTCTAAAACAGAATGATTCCTGCATGCTATTTACTATTGCCAGAAGTAGGTTGCTGGGGTAGAACGTGAGATGAATCATTTGAGCTCACGCGCGTATTTGGCAAGGCACTACTCTTGTTCGCGGAGAACGGAAAGAGCGGGAGGTGTGGCGGTGAGGGCGTCCCGGTTCGTAGCCGCGACTCTCGTCGTCGGGGCGATTGCTCTAACGGCGGGGGTTGCTCTCGCGCTTCCGCCCGCACCAATAGAGGCGTTTGAGTCGGCGCAAGCGTGCGGGTGTCATGCGGAGTTTGTCGAGCAGTGGAGCACATCGATGCACGCGCAAGCGGTCACCGACCCTCTCTACCAGTACAAATTAAGAAAGGGCAATGAGCAGACTGGTGGGACGATAGGACCGTTTTGCGAGACGTGCCACTCACCGGCAGCGGCGATGTTCGGGGAACTCGGACAAGATGAGTACTCACCGGTGGCGATGGAAGGTGTCACGTGTGACGTCTGCCATCAGGTCACCGGGCACACCGAGCCCATCGGCAACACGTCTCTCGTATGGACACCGGACGGGGTCAAGAGAGGCCCGCACGACGACGCGGTCTCTCCAGCCCACGCGACCGCATACTCGGAGATCCACACGAGTGCCGAAATCTGCGGCTCGTGCCACGACGTGAGGCATCCCGGCAATGACCTCTTGCTTGAAGGTACGTACACCGAGTGGAAGAACGGTCCCTACGCTGCCGAAGGCATACTCTGCCAGGATTGCCATATGACCCCCGGACCCGGAGTAACCAAGCCTAATCCTGGCAGGTCAGCGGCGGGTGCTCCGGAACGGGAGCACATCTACATCATGACATTCGTGGGAGGTAACGCGGGCCTCGGCGATCCGATCCTGGCCGAGGAGCGATTGCGGGCCGCTGCGGCCATCGAACTCACCGCGCCAAAGGTAACTGAGCCGGGCCAACGCGTTCCGGTAACCGTGCGCATCACGAACGTGGGCGCCGGTCACTACCTGCCTACGGGACTGACGGATGTGCGCCGGATGTGGCTAGAACTCATCGCGGTGGGGCCGGACGGACAGGCGATCGAAATAGGACGCAGGGAGTTTCACACGGTATTCCACGACGCCGAGGGAAACTCGCCGGCCGAGATATGGTTTGCCGTTGGAGTGGAAAGCGATGATCGTATCCCACCGAGAGAGTCCGTCGAGAACACGTGGGACGTGACGATGCCGGAAGGTCCACTCGAGCTGAAGGCAACTCTGTACTACCGGTCGGCGCCAGAGGAGATGGCGAAAGCGGCTGGGGTGGAGATCCCGACGACCACGATGACCGAGGCGGCGGCGACGGTCTTCACGAGCGACACGGAGGCTGCGGTCAGTGAATCGGCACCTGGCATCGCGCGAGGCGATGACAACACCACCTTGCTAGTAACCGCGGTGCTGGCCGCCGTGGTGCTGCTCGCCGCTATCGGCGCAGGGCTCGTCTGGAAGTTTCGCAACACGTCCTGAGCGCGCCCAGGCATGACGCGCCCAGGCACCAATTGTGAGCCGCTAGTCTGTTTGCGGATCTTCAGGAACGGGAACCCCCGGCGCTCCAGGCGTTGGGGTTGCCTCACGCGTTGGCATTTCGAGGTTCGCGGGTTTTACCCCGACTTCCATCTCGACATCTATCAGTTCGCCGTTGCGCCAGAGGCCCAGCACGACGACGTCACCAATGGCGTGACGGCGAACCTCGAGGATGAGGTCGTCCATGCCTCGGATCACGACTTCGTCGAGTTTGACGATCACGTCACCCGGCCCGATTCCCGCTTCCGCCGCCTTGCCGCCCTCAATCACCTCAACGACCCACGCGCCCGAAGCCGTGGGCAGGTTTTCTGCCGCGGCGAGCTCTTCGTTCACTGTCTGACCTACGACGCCGAGGAACGGGTGCTGAGCTACACCGGTTTCGATCAGTTGGTCAGCGATGCGCAGCGCGGTGTTAACCGGCACCGCGAATCCGATGCCTCCGGAAGCTCCCGTCTCCGAGAAGATCGCAGTGTTGATGCCCACAAGTTTGCCCTCACGGTCAACGAGAGCGCCCCCCGAGTTGCCAGGGTTGATTGCCGCGTCCGTCTGAATCACGTCCACAAGCGGGTAGACGCCGGGCTGGCCTCCCGCAGACGTGATGGACCGCCCAATCGCTGAGATGACTCCGGATGTCACGGTGTGGGAGAGACCAAAAGGAGAGCCGATCGCGGTTACAAGCTGGCCGACCGCTATCGTTGAGGAGTCGCCGAGAGCAACGGCGGGCAGCGAAATCGGCACGTGCACCACCGCAATATCCGTGTCGGCGTCAAGGCCGACGAGGGTGGCCGAGCGCCGCTCTCCGTCCGTGCCGCTGACATGGATGGCGTCCGCGCCATCTACCACGTGCGCGTTGGTAAGAATGTACGTGCCGCCATCGGAAGCCTCACGAAAAGCGACGCCGGAGCCGTTTCCGGCGCGTGGGGTGTCGGGATGGCCTTCGGGAAGCGAGCCGTCGCGAGCCGTGCTGACTCCTTCGACCTCGATGTTGACGACACTCGGAAGCGCGGCGGTGGCCGCGGCAACTACCGGCTCGTCAGTCTCGGCCGGTACGACGGTGATGGTGCCCGATTTCTGTGTAGCGCCCCCCAGATGGCCGACGATCCATGCTCCGGCAAGACCGCCAAAGCCTCCGGCAATCGCGCCTGCGAACAACGAGACCGCAAGGGCGATGGCGACGACTGCGCCCGCCGAGATGCCCTGCCGCGGTGGGCTCGTGTAGCCGACGTTGGGTGAGGACGCGTCAACGGCTGGAGGAGCCGGAGCATCGTGCGGAGTGGGAGTCTGGTCGTACATGGTTCACCTCGGTGTCATCTAGTGCCGGATGAGTACCCGATCTGACGCATATACTATGCCGGGTTGGTGTGCGGTGCGACTCTCGGCGAGAAATTGCACCAAAGCACCACACGGCGGGGGGCGGTTGGCGAACATCGAGGCGGAGTGAGGTGTCGCATACGGCTAGGGAACGTGTGCTCACGTGTGATGGTCGACAGATCGATGAGAGAGTGGTGCTCGCTCTCATCGCAGCGGGCACGTTCCTCGCACCGCTCGATTCGAGCATCGTCAATATCGCGCTTCCCGCGATCGCCGGCGATCTAGGGGCGCGTCTTCCCGCAGTGGGATGGGTGGCGACCTCGTACGTGCTGACGATCGCGTCGCTTGTGCTTGCGATGGGCCGTCTTGCCGACATTCACGGGTTACGGCGCATCTACGTGCTGGGCTTCCTCGTATTCGCAGCGGGTTCAGCGGCGTGCGCTATCGCGCCCTCGCTCGGTGTGCTCATCGCGACGCGCGTGCTGCAGGCAACGGGGGCGGCGATGATGTTTGCCGCAGGCCCGGCACTGTTGAACAGTGTCTTTCCTCGTGAGCGCAAGGGGTGGGCCATCGGTTGGATCAGCTTGTCGGTCTCGGCGGGGTTGACCGTAGGACCCGCCCTCGGAGGCACGCTCGTCGAGCTTTTTGGGTGGCAAGGCATATTTGTGATCAACGTGCCGCTCGCGCTTGGGATTGCCGCGGTTGCGCGACGGATTCTTCCGGAGGACTGCCCCGGCTCAGAACCGTTTGACATTCCTGGCGCGGTGCTGGCGGCAGCCGCGCTCACGCTATCGTTGCTGGCGCTCTCCGAGATATCGCGCTCTGGACCGATAGCAGTGTCGACCTTGGCACTTGCTGGCGGCGCGGTGGTGTGCGGCGCGGCGTTCGTTGCGGTTGAGAAGAGGGTCGCACACCCGCTGCTCGATCTTTCGCTTTTCGAGCGATGGCCGTTATTGGCGGGTCTGCTCGCGGCGGTACTTGGCTACGTGGCCCTCTTCTCGGTGACGTTTACTATGCCGTTCTATTTGATGAGCATTCGGGGATTGTCGCCCCAATCCGCCGGATTGCTGCTCACAGCGACTCCGCTCGCCATGGCGGTCTTCGCTCCGCTCGCCGGCCGGGCCTCGGATCGAGGCCAAGGGCACCGCTTATCGACCGTCGGCCTCGGGTTGCTCGCCGCGACACTCGGCTGCTTTACGCTGCTTGGACGAGAGACGCATCCAGCGCTCATTGCTCTCGGACTATTCTTGGTGGGAACGGGCCTGGCGATCTTCCTGTCTCCCAACACGGCGGACATTCTCCGCGCGACCCCCCGGGCTCGTGCAGGTGTCGGGTCGGCTCTGATCGGGCAGGCGCGCAACATCGGGATGGCGTTTGGGATCGGTATCACGGCCCTTGTGATCTCGCTCGGCACCGGTGACGTGGACGTGATGTCGTCGCGCGAAACGCTGTCGCCCGCCCAAGGGGAGCTTTTCGTGAGCGCGATGCGCTCCGCGTTCGCGCTGGCCGCACTGCTCTCGCTTGCGGCCGGAGCGCTTGCATGGTCGAGAGGCGCGAATCGGGCAGTGAGAGGGAGAGGGAGTATCGACGAGCTGGCGCCGCCTCGCGTAGACTCACGACCAACGACGGCGGGAAGTGGGGACCATGAGTGACGAGTGTGTAGCGCCGCCCGAGTGCCCGCCACGAAGCCAGACTGGCGGCGTCGCATGGTGGCCGTTTTTCGCCAATCTTGCCGGGTGGGCGGGGCTTGTCGCCGCGACTGTATACCTGCTCGGTGGACCGCAGGCGACCACCGTGCCACTGGAGAACCCCGCGTACCCCGTCTTACTCTTGGCCGCCGTCACCCTGACCGCGTTTGGGCCGCTCATGGCCCTCTTCGTGTGGCTCGTGGCGTGGAGCGCGGCTGCCCCGGAGTGCCGGAGCGGCCTGCTCACGACGGCACTCGTGCGTGGTGCGGGCGCCACTGCGGCTGGGGTGCTCGTGTGGTGGGCGGCGCTCATCATCGTTGATTCGATTCGTCTCGGAGCACTCGGATGACACACGCGCGACCGGAGGAGATCAGGTGAACGAGAACCGCTCAGCGCTGCGTGTCGCTGTTCTCATGGGTGGGCGCTCCGCAGAGCGAGAAGTCTCGCTCAACACAGGGGCACAGGTCGCCTCGGCATTGGCCGAGAAGGGCCATGACATCGTGTGCATCGACACGCTTGAGCACTCCTTCATCACACAGATAGTGTCTGCCGAGCCAGACGTGGTATTCATCTGCCTCCACGGACGTTTTGGTGAGGATGGGACCGTACAGGGCCTGCTCGAGCTACTCGAAATCGCGTACGTGGGATCAGGTGTGCTCGCGAGCGCTCTGGCCATGGACAAAGTGATGTCCAAGCACTTCTTCAGTCATGCGGGCATCCCGACTCCCGACTACGTCCACGTGCGCGCGGGTGAGCATGTGGACGCGGCTCAGATAGCCGTGCGCGTTGGAGAGAAGAGCGTCGTGAAGCCGGCCAACGAGGGGTCAGCCCTCGGCGTCACTATTGTTCACGAGCCCGGAGAGCTTGCTGGAGCACTTGCCGAGGCGTTCCGTTACGACGATGACGTGCTTGTCGAACGGTTCATCGCCGGCGTGGAGGTGACGGTCGGCGTGATCGGCAACGAGGACCCGATCGCGCTGCCCACACTCGAGATCGTTCCAGAACATGAGTTCTACGACTACGAGTCAAAGTACGTGCCGGGCATGAGCCTGCACATCATCCCAGCCCGGATCAGCGAGAGCGCGGCGCTGGAGTGCCAGCGGCTTGCGCTCGCAGCCCACCGCGCCCTCGGCTGCCGGGGCATGTCACGCGCGGACACGATCGTGGACGGCTCCGGAGAAGTGTGGTTGCTCGAGACGAACACGATACCCGGCATGACCAAGACGTCTCTCCTTCCGGACGCGGCGCGCGCGGCGGGCATTGAGTTTCCTGAGCTCTGCGAAAGGCTCGTCCGGCTTGCGCTAGAAACCCGGTAGCTACGCTCTACGCTGGTCGAGATCAGGCGGCTGGCAGGTCGATAACGAACCGCGCCCCGCGCTCGCCATCGGGGCGGGCCTCGGCTTTCACGGTGCCCCCATGGCTTTCGATGATCGCGCGCACGATGTAGAGGCCCAATCCAATACCCGGGCGGTTTTCGCCAGCTTCTCGCAATCGGGCGAACCGTTCGAAGATGATTTCGCGTTCGCTTTGGGGAATGCCGGGCCCGTCGTCGTGCACGGCGACGGTGATCCGATCGCCGCGCGGCTCGACGAGGATGCGGATCGTCCCGGAGGGGGGCGTGTGCTTGATCGCGTTGCTCACAAGGTTGACGAGCGCTTGCCGGAGCCGCCGCTCCTCGCCGAGGACCACACCTCGCCCTTCGAGGGTGACAGACAGCGTGTGCTCCGTCGTGTGCTCGAACGAGGTGACGGTTTCCTCGGCGAGATCCGAAAGCGAGACCGGCTCCAACATGACGGGCGAGAAGAGTTCTTCGGCGCGGGTAGCGCAAAGCAAGTCCTCGAGCAAAAGCCCCATGCGCTCAGCGCTCCGTCTTGCGGCACCTGCGGCTTTGAGCCGCGACGCATCAGGAAGCGGGCGTTCGAGGAGGTCAAGGTATCCGCCGATGACGGTAAGCGGCGCACGCAGATCGTGCGTGACGAGGGATACGATTTCGTCGCGGATCGCGTCGACACGCAACCGTTCGGTCACGTCGCGGCCGGTCAGAAGTGTCGTGCGGCGAGGGTCGTCGTGCTCCACGGCCCTGAGCTCCGCCCAACGCGTGGGAATTCCGGGACCGGCAAATTTCGCGACAACGACCCGGTCGAGGGCGCGGAGGAGAAGCTCTTCTGTCGAGAGGGATTCTCCTGTTTCGGATTCGATCGTCAGGGAGTCGAGGAACGAGGAAAATGCGACCTGTGAGCGTCCGGCTGGAAGGCCAAACAGCGCCGAAGCGGCGGCGTTGACGAGCGCTACCTGGCCGTCTCGCACAAGTATCTTCGCTTCAAAGGAGTCGTCTACCGCGAAACGCAAGGCGCTCGCCGCCTCGGTCGCCTCGGCCTGCTTTCTCGCAAGGTGGTCCAAGAGGCTCTCATAGACCTCCGCGAGTGTGCGCATCTCGGATGGGAGCCAGGGGTCGACGGCGAGGGGTGCGACCGCGTGACCCTCCAGCGCCGCGTGGCCGTGGTGCCGCACATGTCCCACGAGTGTCTCCAGCGGGCGGCGAATGAGGATAGTGAGACCCACTCCCACGAGCAGACCGGCGATCACCGCGAGGCCCGCCGCAACAAGCAGCGAGAGTGTGAGCACATCCGCGGCGCCTCGATCGGCCTCCGCGGACGCTGAGATCCAGCCGACGGATCGTTCGTCGATGCCACGAAGTTCGGCCCTGAGCCATGTGCCGTCGGGTGAGTCCGTGAAGAGCGTGATGCCGAGATGCTCTGTATCGGTGCCGGCGAGCACTGTGTCGCCCGGTTGTGTGATGTAGGTGCGAGTGAAGGTGAGCGGATGACGGGACGGGAGTCCAGCGGTATCGAGCATACGCAGGACCGCGAGCGATCCCGTGCTCGCGCTAAGTGGAGTCAGCGAGATGACGGCCACACCGTCTTCGCCGACCGCGATGAGCCCGGAGGTTGCCTTCGCGCCGAGCGCGTCCACATGAGAAGTGATAGCGGCTACCGCATAAGGGGCACCTTCGTGTGCGACTACGCGCCCGTCGGCTGTCACGAGAGCAGCGGCGTCGATCACCGTACGGTCCACGAGGGCGGCGAGCCGGATGTTGCCAAGCGACAGAGCCGCGGGATCATCAAGGTCGATGAGGTTCGGGGAGATGGCGCCGCTCACCCCGATCGTCTCTACGAGCTCAGTCTGCGCCTCCAGATCGTAGGCCAGAGCGCGGAGAGCCTGTCGAGCTTCGTGTTCGATCTGGTTCGGGCGGTCAATCGCGAACAGAAGGAGGAAGACGGACGTGCCCACGACAACGAGTGCGACGTTGGCGAGGAGCACCGTGAGGGTGAGGCGGGATCTCAGGCTCGACGGCAAGATGCGCGCGAGAAACGGCTGTCGTACAGCCGCCGTCACGGGACTAACGTCCGTTCCGCGGCCATCTTGCGTGCGGCAGGTGTCGCTGCAAGGCCGCCTCGGCCCGTCTCTCTCAGGTCCTCGGGAAGTGAGCGTCCTACCGCGGACGCCGCGTCGACGACCTCGTCGAAGGGGACCGGAAATGTCATGCCGGCTAGCGCCATCTCCACAGCCGCTAGCGCTACGGCCGCCCCGGTGGCGTTACGGGCCACACACGGCACTTCGACGAGTCCTCCGATCGGGTCGCAGACGAGGCCGAGAAGCCCCTGGAGCGCGAAGGACGCCGCGTGTCCTGCCGCCTCGGCTGAGCCGCCCGCCATTTCGACGGCTGCGGCTGCCGCCATCGCAGCGGCCGAGCCTATCTCGGCTTGACATCCCCCTGCCGCACCGGCGAGTGAGGCGCGCGCGGCGATGACTCCGCCTACCGCAGCTGCGGTGAGCAGCGCGTCCACGATGGCCTCGTCACTGGCGCCGATCTGCTCGGCGACGGTGACGAGCACCCCCGGCAGCACGCCTGAAGCTCCACCGGTCGGCGCGGCGACCACGCGTCCCATAGCAGCGTTGACCTCGGCGACGGCGAGCGACGCGGAGAGCGCCCGTCCAAACTGCGGGCCAAGCAACTCGTGGCTTGAGCGCTCAAGGCGTGCGGCGTCGCCGCCGACTCGGCCTGACCGGGAGAGTGCCCGTCCGCTTCGCCCTTCGTCGATGCCCTCGCGCATCGTCTTGAGGATGTAGTTCATGCGTGCGCGGATGGCTTCGGGCGGCTCGCCTGAGTCGAGCATCTCTCGTGCGAGGGCGGCTGCCGAAAGCGAACCGTGCCCGGTCGCCGCATCAGCTAGGGCATCGAATGATTCGAACGCCATGCTCGGGACTCCTTTCCACAACTACCATCGTACTCCTCAGAGCAGAACAGCGCGACGGCGCGCGATCGGTACACGTGCCCGGACGCCTCCTCCTTTGCAGACGGGATGTGGAAGTATTGACGGACACTTGACAACCGATGTAGCATGGGCGTGCAGATAGATTAGTGGACACTAAGTGTCTAACGTTCTAACTAGGAGGCAGCCACGATGGCGTCACACGCTCACGCAACCGGCTCACACACGGGCGCAACGCTCACGCTCGACAAGCTTCGTAGAGGTGAGTCGTGCGAGGTGGTGGCCATCGGGGACGAGATGGCGCGCATCGCCGCGGTGCGTTTTGGGATGGCAGAAGGCGCGTGTATCTCGTGTATCACCCGCGTGCCTGCGGGTCCGATAGTGGTGCGCTCGGGGATGCAGGAAATCGCGATCGGACGCAAGCTCGCCCAGCGAATCAACGTGCGGCCTTTGAGAGGGGACAATTAGAATGGCGACAGACGTCTCTACGCACCGCCACGCTCCTGCTTCCGTTGAACAACGCAAGGGCGCGGCGGGACTCGTGCTTGCCGGTAACCCGAATGTGGGCAAGTCGGTGGTGTTCAACGCGTTCACTGGCACCTACGTTGACGTGAGCAACTTCCCGGGCACCACCGTCGAGATCACCCGGGGGCAGATGGGTGAGTACGACATCGTCGACACCCCGGGGGTTTACGGTGTGTCCTCGTTCAACGACGAAGAGCGTGTGGCGCGTGACGTAATCCTCGACGGTGACCTCGTTGTCAACGTTGTAGACGCGGTGCACCTTGAGCGCGACCTGTTTCTGACCCTGCAGTTGATCGACATGGGCAAGCGGATGGTAGTGGCGCTCAACATGGCCGATGAGGCCCGCGCCCGTGGAGTCGATGTCGATCGCGACCTGCTCGCTGACCTTCTCGGCGTGCCCGTGATCGAGACAGTCGCGGTTCGCGGCAAGGGAATTCCCGAACTGAAGGCGGCCCTTGCGGACGCTCGCTGCGGTCATGCGGATCCTGTACTCGAAGAGCCGCTCGTGCTCATGGCTGCTCGCGTGGGTTCGCGCGCCGAGGCCCTTCTTGTACTCGAGGGCGATGAGCACATCGCCTCCCTCCACGGCATTGAGCCTGAGGGGAAGCGTGACGAGATCTACCTGCGCCGCCGGGATCGCGTGAACGATATCGTCGGCCACGTGGTGAAACACACCACCGAAGGCGCCAGCTTCTCGACGCGCCTCTCGCACGCGATGATGCATCCGGCGACCGGGATACCGATGCTCGCTTTGCTGCTGTGGGGGATGTACAAGGTGCTTGGCGAGTGGGTGGCCGGTGGAGTCGTTGGGCTGCTCGAAGAGGAGCTCATGATCGGCCGCGTCGAGCCGGTGGTCCGCGGCGTCGTAGGCTCAGTGTTTGCCGAGGGAAGCGTGGCCAATACGCTGTTGGCCGGCGAGTTTGGCGTGCTCACAATGGCGCCAACGTACCTGATCGGCGTGATCCTTCCGCTCGTCGCCGGTTTCTACCTTTTGCTCTCGCTCCTCGAGGATACGGGCTACCTGCCGAGAATCGCCACGCTCGCGGACCGCTCTCTAACGGCAGTAGGGCTGAACGGAAGAGCGGTCATCCCGCTTATCCTAGGCCTGGGATGCGTGACCATGGGAACGCTCACGACCCGCATTCTCGGATCGAAGCGCGAGCGGATCATCACGACCGCGCTCATGGCCATCGCGGTGCCCTGCACAGCCCAGATCGCCGTCATAGCGGCGCTCATGGCTGGAGTGGGTCCGATGTATGCCGCAGGCTACTTTGCCGCGCTGTTCGTCATCTTCGTAGGCGTGGGCACCGCGCTTGCACGCGTCACCCCCGGCGTGTCGACCGATTTGTTGATTGACATCCCGAGTCTGAGAATCCCGCGCCTCGACAATGTCGCACGCAAGACGTTCATCAAGGTCTGGCACTTCATGAAAGAGGTCACACTCTTCTTTGTCGCCGGTGCGGCACTCATCTCTACGCTCGATGTGACCGGCGCACTCGGCGCTATACAGCGCGCAGCTGTTCCGCTCACCGTCGGCTGGCTTGGACTTCCCGCAGAAGCGGCAACCGCGTTTGTGATGGGCTTTGTTCGCCGCGATTTTGGTGCGGCCGGGTTCTTCACGATGGAGCTAACCGCCGCCCAGCTGCTGGTTTCGATGGTGACCATCACGCTGTTTGTTCCGTGCGTCGCGAGCGTGATGGTGATCGCCAAAGAACGGGGCGTTCGCTACCTCGCCGGTCTGTCTGTGGCGTCGGTCGGCCTCGCGTTTCTTACCGGCGGCTTGCTTGCCCGGCTCATCGGGGTGATCTAGGTGAGCGGCACCCCGGTCAGGTGCCCAGTCTGCGGAGCGCCCGCGGCCGGGATCCGCTGCGCGCGGTGCAATGCGCTCACTTTGACGGGGTGTTCTGGATCGTGCGCCGCGTGCGATCAGGCGCGCGGCCCATCGCAACTACACAGTCGGGACGACGCGCACGCCGGTGATCCCCGGCGCCGCCGCGATTAAGCCGAGCACCATATCGCTTGGCTGAATGTCGGTTTCGATCAGCATGAGGGCGGCGGCGCCCCGGCGCTCTCGCGACACGCGCATTCGCGCGATGTTGACACCCTCCTCGGCGAGGACGGACGTGACGGCCGCGATCTCACCAGGCTGGTCGAGGTGCGCGACGAGCAGCATGGGAAGCTCGCCGGTGACCTCGACTTCGTAGGCGCCGATACGCGTGAGAACGACGACGCCGCCTCCAAGGGATGCGCCCTCGATGTAGACATCGGGACGGCCGGCGCCCGCGAGGTCGAAGGCGACGGAGTTTGGGTGGACCGCGCCGAGGTCGGCCTCGGCAATCTCAACTGAGAGTCCGGCGTTCTTGGCGAGGGAGTGCGCGTCTTTGATTGCGAGGTCGTCGGGAGCGAGGCCGAGCAATCCCGCGACGAGTGCCAGGTCAGTGCCGTGGCCGTGGCCTGTCGAGGCGAACGATCCGTGGAGACCGATCCGGGCGCTTTGGGGTGTTGCGCCGAAGACCGCGCGCGCCAGCAGGCCGAGCCGGACCGCACCAGCCGTGTGACTCGATGAGGGCCCCACCATGATCGGACCGACGATGTCGAAAAGCGAGCGTTGGCGCACCATTCGCTGATTGTACCCTGTGCATGAAGGGTTCGCGGCAGTATCATCGGTGCGCGCGCCAAGCGCTGTTCAGGCAAGCGACGGAAGGAACAGAAGATGTCTCAGCCCGCACTCGGTCAGAAGCAGATCATGATCGCACTCGCGGCGGTGATCGTCCTGCTCGCGGTCCTCATCGGTGTGCTCGTGTGGCAGAACTCGCGCGCATCGCTCGCGGAGACCTCCGCACTTGTCCCCGCCGACCCGACCGCCGCAGTCACCGGTATGCCGTCCGGGTCTTCACCGGAAGTGTCGCCGGGAATGCCGTCGGGAATGGGTGGCCAGTCGTCGGCAGCTTCGTTCGACCCGGCGACCGCGCCGGTCGTGCCCTCAGGCATGACGCCGAGCGATTTTGTCACCTCGTACTATGAAGCGTGCGCAGCCAAGGAGTACGAGCGCGCTTTCACGCTCCTGCCGGTTGCGACCCAGACAACGTATGGCGATGCGACGACCTTCGCCAACACGCTTGAGGGTTACGGCATCTCAGGCTTCAGCGTTGATCCGCCGGTAGAGACCGCTGATACCTACTCAGTCATTGGATGGCAGGTTGCCCAGGGCATGTCCTTCGGGTACGAGTGGGTGTTTGTAAAGGGCGGCTCGGGCGAGTGGCTCTTGAAGTCGCGCACCATGGCGGGATCCCAGTAACGAGAAGCGTAAGTTACCGCACGCCGCCCCAAACGTGTCGGGGCGGCGTGCTAGTCTGTAGCGGTTATGAGCCTGACTCTGGCCCGCCTCCTGGTTCCCGGCACCGATGACGACGTCGCTCACGCGTACGCCGCAACATCCGCGCGCGTTGCCGAGGAGACGTTCGGGCTTGAGGAAGAGGTCGCGCTCGTCGACATCGAGACGACCGGCTTTGACCCCGGACGCGACGCGCCGATAGAGTTCGCGGCCGCCATAATGCGCGGTCCTGAGATCGTCGCGCGCTTTCACACGATGGTCGATCCCGGACGCGATGTGCCACTCGAGATCGTGCAACTCACCGGCATCACGCAAGAGGCCCTCATTGGAGCGCCGCCCGCTGAAAAGGCCGCGCTTGATCTTGCCGAGTTCGTGGGCGGCCGCGATGTTGTGGCGCACAACGCACCGTTCGATCGCGGCTTTCTCGAGCATCTCGCGGGGCCGTCACGTTTTCCGGGCGAGTGGATCGACACACTGCAACTCTCGCTGATCGCGTTTCCGCGACTCGCGAGCCATCGCTTGCGTGATCTTGCGGAGGCGTTTGGCGCACACACGCCTTCGCACCGTGCTCAAGACGATGTCGAGGCGCTCGCTACGGTGTGGCGCGCGTGCCTATGCGGCCTGAACGATCTCGGTCCGGCGTTGCTTGGGCGGCTCGCCGCTTTGGCTCCGGGTGCGAAGTGGCCAGCACGATCCACGCTCGCGCACCTCGCCGCCGGTGCGCCAGCGACGCGGTTCGATCTGCGCACCGCGCGATCTGAGCGCGTCTCGGCGGAGAAAGGCGACGCGCTTTGCGACGCGAACGACATTGAGTGCGCTACCCCCGCGGTCGATCAGATCGCCGCCGAGTTCGACTCAGGGGGCATTGCGGGCCGGATGTACGCGGGTTTTGAGGCGCGCGCGGAGCAAGCCGAGATGGCGCGTGTCGTCACTAGCGCGTTTGCGAGCGGTGCGTACGCGGCGATAGAGGCGGGCACCGGTGTGGGGAAATCGCTCGCGTACCTCGTGCCCGCGGTCCGGTTCGCGCTCATGAACGAGGTGGGCGTTGGGATAGCGACCAAGACCAACGCGCTCATGGACCAGCTGATTTACGGGGAACTCCCCGCGCTTGCGTCAGCCCTCGGCGACCTGCCCGCCGCCGAGCTGCGCTTCGTCGCGCTCAAGGGCTACGAGCACTATCCGTGCGTCAGGAAGCTCGAGCGATTCGCGAACTCGCTTGACGATCGGGCCGCACCGGACGCTATCGGCGTTGTCGCCGCGCTTATCGCGTGGTGCGTCCAGTCGTCGTGGGGGGATGTGAGCGCGATCAATGCGCACCTGCCGCGCGAGGTGCTCGGCGAGGTGACGGCGTCGGCGGCGGAGTGCACCCGCAAGCACTGCGGCTACTTTCCTTACCGGTGCTACCTGCACGGAGTACGGCGCCGCGCCGCGTCGGCTCACATCGTCGTGACCAACCACGCACTGCTCTTCAGGGATGCGGTAGCCTCAGGCGGGATACTCCCTCCGATTCGTTTCTGGGTGGTTGACGAGGCGCACGCCGCGGAATCGGAGGCGCGCAAACAGCTCTCGATGGTGTGCTCGCGCCTCGAACTGTCGCTGCTGTTCACCGCGCTTGGGGGCTCGCGCGGAGGATTCGCCGAGGAGATCTCGAAGCGTGCGCGCAGGGCGGGCGTGGCTGATCCTGGTGCGATCGATTCTGCCTCGGCGGAACTATCCCAGACAATCGAGGAAGCAGCCACGCTCACGGCGTCACTTTTCGAGTTCGTGCGTGACGCTGTCCCTGCCGCCGATGACGGCTACGACGTCGTCGACGTTCGCATCGACACACAAATTCGGCAGAGTCCGTCGTGGGCCGCGGCGCTGCGCGTGGGGCGTTCGCTCGCCCAACGGCTCGATGCGGCCGTGCTTGCGGGCAGACGGCTCGCGCTTGCGCTGGAGGAAGGCGGAGGGGCTACGGCCGACGCACGCGCCGATCTCGCGGGCCTGCTCACCCGCGTTGCCGACCAGCACATCGCGCTCACAACCGTCATCGATGGTGAGGCCAGCGAGTACGTGTATCACGCGACGATAGATCGCCGTCCCGCCGCGCGCGCCGACAGACTCGCGGCATCCCGTCTCGATGTGGGCGAGGCGCTGCTAGACGACTTTTATCCGCGGATCCGCTCGGTAGTGTTTACCTCGGCCACGATCGCCGCAGGTGACGATTTCTCGCACTTCGCGCACGCGGTGGGACTCGATCGGCTCGGTGAGGAAGAGGCGTATCGTACGGTACGGCTTGCTTCGAGTTACGACTTCGCTCGGCAGATGGGGGCGTTTGTCCCGACGGACCTCGGCGAGCCGGGCACTCCCGCCTACCACGAGGCGCTTGAGCGGCTACTTTACAGCGTGCATGTGGCGATGGGCGGCTCGGTGCTTACGCTGTTCACCAATCGGCGTGACATGGACCGGCTGTATCGCGTGCTGGCGCCGCGCCTGGCCGAGCAGGGCCTCTCACTCCTCGTGCAGGGTCGCGGGGTCTCGACCAAGCGGTTGCGAGACGAGTTCCTCGCCGATGTTCACGCCTCCCTTTTCGCGACCAAGTCGTTTTGGGAGGGATTCGACGCTCCTGGAGAAACGCTTCGGTGTGTGGTGGTGCCCAAGTTGCCGTTTGGGCAGGTGGGCGACCCGCTCACGCGCGAGCGTGAGGAGCGCTACGGACGCGCGGCGTGGAGCAGGTTCTACCTGCCCGCCGCGATCATAGAGCTCAAGCAGGCAGCCGGGCGGCTGATCCGCTCGGCAAGCGACACGGGATGCCTTATCATCGCTGACGGCCGGGTGCTTACGAAGTCCTACGGGCGAGAGTTTCTTGGTGCTTTGCCAGTGGCTGATGTCGAGCGGATGCCGACGGCGACGATGGTGGCTCGAGTCAGCGAGCGCTTTGGGAGGTAGTGGCGTCGTGTTCGCGGCGGCGTGTCTCGCGAGCGACGAGCGCAGCGACCGCCTCTCGGACCTCGAACGGCTCGATCACCGTCGCGTCGCCGAGATAAGAAGCCACCTGCCGGGCGATCCACGCGGTGCCTGCGTACGGGACCTCGACGAGCGTGCCCGGACCATCACCAGGAACCACGCGCATGCCCGGCCATTCGCGTTCCGGCGGATCGATGCCGGGGGCAAGTGCGATCGTGGCGTGCGGCAGTTTACCCGCGGGCAGGATCTGACCGTCAGGTTCGAAGTGCGGTGATTCGAAGTGCTCGCCCAGGGGGGTCGCCTCGAAAATCCGGTCGATGCGAAACGTGCGCGGAGCGCCAGCGTGGCGGCAGAACGCGTGCGCGTACCACGCGCCGCGCTCGCTTTGGAGCGCGAGGGGCTCGATGGTGCGCCTGGCAGGCGTGTCGTCAGCGCGGCCTTGGTACTCGATGCGGACGCGCTCGCGATTCGCCACCGCGGCGGCCAGGATGGTGAGAGCGCCATTGTCCGGAGCGGTTGCCGCCCGGACTGCGCGCTCTACCTCGCCTGCGTCGATGGTGGACGCCGCCGCGAGCACTCGGGTGACGAGCGGGTCGTCTTGGGTGCGCCCCGCCGTTTGTAGCGCGGCGACGAGAGCGCGCGCCTCTGCGGCGGTGAGCCGGATCGCACGGTCGAGGGCGGGCATCTGGCCGAAGACGTGCACCACCCCGTCTTCCACGTAAAGCGGTACGGCGGTGAGCGGGTCGTACGGGTCGGCCGCGCACAGTGAGAGCGTCTCGAGATCGGCCGTCAGCCCGAGCTCGCTCACGCCGAGCTGCTCGGCGAGGTCGGCGACGCGTGTCTCAAGACCCGGCTCCAGGTGGCGGATGAGAGCGAGGAGGCGCCGGGCCCGGTTTGCGTGCGAGCCGTCACCCATGTGCCTCGGCCACCTCCTCGAGTCCCGCCGAGAGCTCCTCGGCCAGAGCGGGAGGAGAGAGGATCTCGATGCCGGGGCCGTTCGCGATGGTCCAGCGCAAGAGGCGCCTCCGGTCACGCGCGGTGATCTTCCAGTGCAGCCGCGTATCGGCGCCGTCCGCGACCTCAAGCGTGCCGACGCCGAAGGTCAACGCGCGAGCGCGCCACGCCGCTGCCGAAGAGAACGCGAGCGTGGCCTCGAACGGTTCGCCGTGGCCGTACTGGAAGGGCAGTCCGATGAACGAACGGACGTCGAATCCGTCCAGACGCTCGAAATCGGGCGACTTGGGCCGTGCGGTGTTCGGGGTCAGCTTATCGATACGAGCGACAGCAAAAACGCGCATCTCATCGGTTGCGGCGTCTCGGCCCACGACGTACCAGCGGCCCTCGCGCAAGAACAATCCGTACGGCTCGATCTCGCGGGCGCGCCGCTCGCCCGCCGAGTTCACGTACTCAAACGCGACACGCTTTCTTGAAGATGCCGCTGCCGACAAGGTAGCCACCCGTTCACCCTGGGAGGCCGGATCCTCATCAGCTAGGCGGGAAGACGCGGGGGAGGGAGAGATGTCGAGCGCCGCGATTTTGGTGAGCGCGAAGCGAAGATCCTCGGCGAAGGGAAACCCCGGATCGCCGAGGAGCGCGGTCGCGACGGTGCGCATGGCGACCGTCTCTTCACGTGAGAGGGTGAGGCTGGTCGCGAACGTGGACGCGGTGTCGAGGAGGTTGCGTCCATCGGGGGTCGATGTGATGACGAGACCTGCTTCGCGAAGACTTTCCTTGTCGCGCTCGAACATCCGTTCAAAGGTGTCGTAGTCCTGGGTCTCAGGATAGCCAAGCACCTCGGATCGAACACGTTCGGTCGACACAGGTTCACGCGCCGACGCCAGGAACAGGGCAAGATTGACGAGTCGCTCTATCGCGGCAGACACACAAGGCCTCCTCGGCAGGGTCCTGGCGATTGTATCGCAGCCGGACTGGAGCGGTCCCGGGGGTGGGGTGAGAGTGGGGGATATCGTGCCGACGTTTGTTCGGCAAAAGGAAACGAGGCGCGTGGGGGGCGCGCCTCGTCTATAAGAGCTGGCGGGATCCGCCCCTGAGGGGGGAGGAGAGGGCGGGTCGCCATGCCCCTAACACTCGATAAGCAACGTGTGTGCCAGTTTTCCGGTGGAATCGAGAAAGGACTGATTAAAGCTGGATCAGAATCGAGTAAGGGGTGGCGTGCATTATGAAAGGGGAGGGGAGCGCATGGGTATCAGGTCGCCTGAGGGCCGGGCTGGCGGGGGGCCGGATGGCTCGCACGGCTCGCCGCGCCTCATGGACCGCGTGAGCGCGGCGCTTCGCACGCGTCACTACAGTCCAGCTACGGAGCAAGCGTATTGCCTGTGGGTGCGCAGGTACGTGCGTTACCACAAGTTGACGCACCCCGACGAAATGGGAGAGGCCGAGATCAACGAGTTCCTCACCCATCTGGCACTCGATAGGCATGTTGCCGCGTCGACGCAGAACCAGGCGCTGTGCGCGCTACTCTTTTTGTATCGGCACGTGCTTGGGCGGGAGATCGGCGACCTCGGCGACGTGGTGCGGGCTCGGAAATCCACGCATCTGCCGGTGGTCCTGAGCCGCGAAGAGGTCCGGGCGCTCTTCGCCTGCCTCGACGGCGAGATGCGTCTTATCGCATCTCTGATGTATGGCACGGGCGTTCGGTTGTCCGAGTGCCTGCGACTCCGTGTTCTCGACATCGACCTCAGTCGCAAAGAGATCACGGTTAGAAGCGGCAAAGGCGCCACCGACAGGGTCACGATGCTGCCTGAGGCACTCGTGAAACCGCTCAGGCAGCACCTTGTTGCAGTGCGAGCGCTGCACGCGAAGGATCTCGCTGAGGGGTGGGGTCGCGTTGCGTTGCCGGCAGCCCTCGCGAGCAAGTATCCGTACGCGGCGTGCGAATGGAAGTGGCAGTGGGTGTTTCCCCAGCAACGGCGGTGGCGCAATGAACGGACCGGCGAGGAGGGGCGCCACCACGTGCACACGACGGTGGTACAGCGTGCCGTCAGCTCTGCGGTACGCAGCGCTCGCATCGAGAAGCACGCGGGATGTCACACACTGCGGCACTCGTTCGCCACGCACCTGCTCGAGGCGGGTTACGACATCCGGACGATCCAGGAGTTGCTCGGGCACAAGAGCGTGCGCACGACGATGATCTACACACACGTGCTCAACCGCGGCGGGCGCGGGGTCCGCAGTCCGCTCGACGCGATGTGAGAGCGGCATGCGGAATGGGGCCGCGGAACCTTGGAGCGGGTGGTGATGGGGTGGGGGGCGACGGGGTGACGGTTGCCGGGGTGTTATGCAGACGGCAGAATACGCACCGGGTCTTGCGGGCCTGGTTGGAACCAATTGGGCAGATGGGCTACTGTTTGCAGCGAGGTCGCGTAACACCCGCCTGTGGTGAGTGGGGTGCGGTTGTTTCGCAGAGTGTAGAATGGGAGTTAGGCACAGTTCACGGATGAGGTAGGGGGTAGTCTTGGCGGGGGCGTCTCGCATCGTGGTCTTCCTCCCCCTGGTGTTGACGGCGGCACTCGGTCTTGGAGCCTGCGCGATGCAGGACAAAGTGATTGAGCTGTCCCCTGGTGACACGTTCACGACACAGAGCGGATTGACCCTGACCATCCCGCAAGGGGCATCCGCCACAGTCACAAAGCCGACGCCCGACGAGATTCAGACAGATGTTCCTTTCACGGAGTTCCTGGACCTGGAAATCGATGATTCGCTCGCAGTGGTGCTGATGAGCTTCTCGGGTACCCAGCGCAACAAGACCGACGCAACTGTCGTTGCAACGGAGAGCGATGTCGCCGTTCTC
>JAGXSG010000010.1 GCA_018333995.1 Clostridiales bacterium
GGCCGGTGATGGTAAAGACGTCTTCGACGGCCATGAGGAAGGGCTTTTCGATGTCGCGGGCAGGCTGGGGAATGAAGGTGTCGACCGCCTCCATGAGCTCCCAGATCGCTCCTTTGGCATCCTCATCGCCCTCAAGGGCCTTGAGGGCCGAGCCCTTGATGACCGGCGTGTCGTCACCGGGAAACTCGTACTCGGAGAGCAGCTCGCGGACCTCGAGCTCGACGAGCTCAAGGAGCTCAGGATCGTCGACCATGTCGACTTTGTTGAGGAACACGACGATGTGGGGCACCCCGACCTGGCGGGCGAGCAGGATGTGCTCGCGGGTCTGGGGCATCGGGCCGTCGGCGGCAGACACGACAAGGATCGCGCCGTCCATCTGGGCCGCGCCGGTGATCATGTTCTTGACGTAGTCGGCGTGGCCGGGGCAGTCGACGTGCGCGTAGTGGCGGTTCTCGCTTTCGTACTCCACGTGGGCGATGGCGATGGTGATGCCGCGCTCGCGCTCCTCGGGGGCCTTATCGATCTGGTCGAACGGGGTGAAGTCCGCAAGGCCCTTCTCGGCCAGCGTCTTGGTGATCGCGGCGGTCAGGGTGGTCTTGCCGTGGTCGACGTGACCGATGGTGCCGATGTTGACGTGCGGCTTGGTACGCTCGAACTTCTTCTTCGCCATGAGTCTCCTCCTTACGGGACATCTCCGACGGCACCGTTTCCTCAACTGGTATCAACCGTCTTTGAAGTATCTTTTCCGAACCGCCTCTCGCATGATCACAAATGTTCAAACGCGGGCCTCGAGAGCCGCGCGTGTACTGCCGTGGTAGCGGTGACTGGATTCGAACCAGTGACTCCACGGGTATGAACCGTGTGCTCTAACCGCTGAGCTACACCGCCGTAACGGCCCCCGCGAACGGCGGCCGGGATACTGCTGGAGCCCACAACCGGATTTGAACCGGTGACCTCTTCCTTACCAAGGAAGTGCTCTGCCGACTGAGCTATGTGGGCACGAATAATTGGAAGGCACGGCGCACCCCCCGTCGCGTGGTCATGTGGTGGGGGCGCCAGGATTCGAACCTGGGTAGGCGTAGCCAACGGGTTTACAGCCCGTCCCCTTTAGCCACTCGGGCACACCCCCACATAAAAAAACGACCGCTCTCTGCACTTATCAAGTTGCATGCCGACACTTCTACCGGCTCGAAGGCAAAGGGATAGTACTCCAACGGTTCTTCAAGTGTCAACGACGACAACGCCACCGGGCGTCGCCACTTTCGCAGACGTGACCGCCTCTATCGTTCACAATACGGGCGGCCGCACTCGATCAGCAGAGTGCGCAAAGTCCGGACGGTTTTACGCCGTCCGGACTTTGCGCACTTGTGGAGCTGGCGGAGGGAGTCGAACCCACAACCTACTGCTTACAAGGCAGTTGCTCTGCCATTGAGCTACGCCAGCGCGGGCACCATTGTAGTTGCGCTCACGCGTGGGCGCCACCCGCTCGAGTACCTTTTATTCTGAGGCGTTACGCCCGCACACACTGTCCCCGCGCAAATCCGTTTAACACGCCCGGCAGCGGATGAGCTGCGTCTCCATCTTGCGCTTCACCCTCTGAAGCGCGTTGTCGACAGCTTTCACGCTCCTGCCGAGGCGCCGGGCGATCTCACAGTATGAGGCGCCGTCCATATAGCTTCGCAAGACATCTGATTCGAACGGTGAAAGCGAGCCGATAAATCCCGTACGGATGAACTCGGCCTCCCATGCCGAGATGACGATCTCGGCCGGATCGCACACCTCTCTCGCGGCGAGGATGTCCTCGAACAAACGCTCACCCTGGCATCGCGTACCCACCGTCCCGTGCAAGGAGACATATCCGTTGAGAGGTGCGTGCTTCTGGCGAGTCGCCGTCTTGATCGCCGTGATCATCTGACGAGTGACACACAAGTCCGCAAACGACCGGAACGAGGAGTCCCTCCCTGGATCGTAATCACGTATCGCTTTGAAGAGCCCTACCATGCCTTCCTGGATGACATCGTCCCGATCGCCCCCGGCGATGAAGTAGGACCGGGCTTTGCACCGGACGAGCGCCCGGTACTTGCGCAACAAGACCAGTGAAGCGAGGTCGTCACCGGCTTGTGCCGCCCTGACAAGGACGGCATCCGTCCGCGGTGCTTTCCAGCGCCCGCGCACAACTCCCCCGTACCCGTTCATCGCGACACACCTTCCGTACAGTCCCGGCTGTCGTGAAGGACATGGAGCGCTCTGCCGAACGCTCTCCTACCATGACGATAACGAAGCATTCAGGTTAGTCAAGATAGTGAAACGAGTCACGTGTCCCGGTCCCGAACCGGCCAGCACGCCGGATGCGCCGCGGACTCTACCGATGGCCTCGCGACCATCGCGATAGGCGCTCCCGTACCTCGGGCTCGATCCGCTCTGACACCGTCGAGCGCATCGAGCCCGATGGGTTGAACTCGGCAGAATCCTCGCGCACCCGGTGCACCTCCTCAATGAACGCGCTCGACGGCATCCGGGTGATCCCCGCTCCCATCACCGACCACTGAGTCTGGGTGTCAGAGGACACCACAACCGCCTTCTCACCCGCGCCGCGAGCCTCGAGAGCAAGCCGTTCGATGACCGTGTCCGCGTCCACACCAGACGCCGAGAAGATCACGTCGACCCCGGCAACCTGGTGAACCACCCCGTCTGAATACGGGTTGCCCGCTCCGTCGAATACGACTATCGCGCGGTACTCGCCGTGCGCGAAGGCGGCGACATCGGCGACAAGGCGCGTGCGGGCGCTGTCTGGATCGGCGGCGAACAGCGTCTCATACGCCCCGCCTGCATGCCGGATCACGTTGTAGCCGTCAACAATCAGTACGTCCCGCTTCTTCACGGCGACTCGGTCCCCCGGCGCACCCACTCGAACGCGAGAACAGCCGTGGCCTGAGCTACGTTGAGCGAAGCGACCTGGCCAACGACAGGAATCCGTACCAGGAAGTCACACGAACGTTCCACAAGGCGGGAAAGCCCGTGCCCCTCGGCACCTACCACGAGCGCGATCCGTCCGTCGAGCGGGGCGTCCCACAAAGCGGCGGCCGCTTTTTCGGATGCGCCGGCGACCCAGTACTCCGCCTCTTTGAGTGTCTCGATGGCGCGCACGATGTTGGGTTCTCGCGCAACCGGCAGATACGAGAGCGCGCCCGCCGATGTCTTGTGGGCCACCGCGCCCACCCCCGCCGAGCGGGCCTTAGGCACGATAAGCCCAGCCGCGCCCGCCACCTCAGCGGAGCGGGCGATCGCCCCGAGGTTTCCCTCGTCGGTGATATGGTCGAGGAGTACGATCAAAGAGCGCGGCCGTCCACCGTGCCTCAACACAATCTCGGCGAGGGGCGTGTACACGTATGGAGCGATCTGGGCGATGACGCCCTGGTGTGCGCCTCGCGCGCTCCTCTCATCGAGCGCGTGTTTCGGCACGGTAGCCACCGGCACACCGCGGTCCGCGGCAAGCCGCTCGATGTCTCCGATACTCTCCCCCTCCGCAGTTCGTGCAAGGAGGATTCTCTCTATCGCTGCCCCAGCTCGCAACGCCTCACGGACGGCGTTGCGTCCTTCGATGAATTCGCTCACTCCGCTCACCCGCTGGGGGAGAGAGATACCCGCGCCCCGGACGGCGTGTCTTCTACCGAGATGCCGAGTCCGGCCAGACCGTCACGCACGGCGTCGGCCGCAGCCCAGTTACGCTCGGTACGCGCCGCGGCCCGGGCTGCCAACAGGGCGTCGACGGCCGCTGTGGCGTCGTCACCCGCATACCCGGCGAGCTGGCGCGCGAGCGCCACGACCTCTCGCGGATAGCCTCGCTCGGCGGGTGCGGTGACTTCGAGGCCGAGCGCCCCGAGGCACTCGGTGAGCACGTCTTCGACACCGGCGAGAGCGATCAGATCGGCTGCGGTGCGCCCATTCTCCGAGACCGCGAGAAACGTATTCGCCGCCCGCACGAGCTCGAACAGCGCGCCAAGAGCGCCGGCGGTGTTGAAGTCGTCGTCCATCTCGGCGATGAAGGCCGTCCGTGCCGTCTCGACCGCCTCATCGAGACGGATCCTGTGCTCGCTGTCCCGGTCTCCCATTGCCGGAGTAGTCCCGCGCGCCCACCGGATGTTTCGGATGAGGGTCGTGATGCGCTCGTATGCAACGCTTGTCTCGTCGAGCCGTTCGGACGAGAAGTCGAGCGGACTTCGGTAGTGCGTCTGGAGCATGAGCATGCGAATGACTGGAGCTGAGTGGCGTTCAAGCGCGTCGCGCACGAGCATGAAGTTGCCAAGCGACTTGCTCATCTTCTCGGCGTTGATCTGAAGCAAGCCGCCGTGAAGCCAGTACCTGGCAAACGGCTCGCCTGTCGCCGCCTCGGACTGCGCGATCTCGTTCTCATGGTGCGGAAAGATGAGGTCGGACGCCCCTCCGTGGATGTCGAAGGTCACTCCGAGCTCCTGTTCGCTCATGACAGAGCACTCGAGGTGCCACCCTGGACGTCCCTCGCCCCACGGACTCGACCAGTGCGGCTCCCCATGCTTCGCCGCTTTCCACAGAGCGAAGTCGAGCGGATCCCGCTTGCGCTCGTCGACATCGACCCGCGCCCCTGCGCGCATCTCATCGACGTCACGCCCGGAGAGCCTACCGTAACCCTCAAAGGAACGCACTGAGAAGTACACGTCGCCATCGACCGTGTATGCGTGGCCGCGCTCTATGAGGCGCTCGGCCATCTCGATCATTTCGGGAATCGTTTCCGTGGCACGCGGCTGAGCGGTTGGCCGTTTGATGCCGAGGCGCCTCATCGCGTCGAGGAACGCCTCCGTGTAGAAGCGGGCGACCTCTTCAGCCGTGATCCCCTCCTCGGCGGCTCGGGCGATGATCTTGTCGTCGATATCGGTGATGTTCTGAACGAACGTCACCTCGTAGCCCCGCCACTCAAGGTAGCGGCGTATGGTGTCGAACGTGAGGAAGGTGCGGGCATTGCCGATATGGATGTGGTTGTACACGGTCGGCCCGCAGACGTACATCGAGACGCTCCCCTTCTCACGGGGGATGAACTCCTCCTTCTCGCGGAGTAAGGTGTTATAGACGCGGATCGTCATACGATGACTCCTCGCTCGCTCGGGATGCGCCGTGACTCGCTGACGGGAACCGTTCTTCGCCGCACACCGCGCGCTCCGCGCCCTCGGTGCCCTCGGTGTCCAGGCGGGCCTCCAGGCGATCGATACGCCGCTGAAGGCAGCGGAACATCTCGACGACCGGGTCGGGCAGATCCTCGTGGTGCAGGTCGACCGCGTCAACACGCCGCCCCTCGCGAACAACGACGCGGCCAGGAATACCCACCACGGTGCAGTTGGGCGGGACGTCGTGCACCACGACGGCACCGCCACCCACGCGGCTACCGCGCCCTATGGTAATGTCGCCGAGAACCGCGGCGCCGACGCCGACCACCACGCAGTCCTCGAGCGTGGGATGACGCTTGCCTCGCTCCTTGCCCGTCCCGCCGAGGGTGACGCCCTGATAGAGTGTCACGTCCTCGCCGATCACCGAAGTCTCGCCTATGACCACGCCCATACCGTGGTCGATGAAGAACCCCCTGCCGATAGCCGCTCCGGGATGTATCTCGATCCCGGTGAAGAAACGCGCCTGCTGGGAGAGCCAGCGGGCGAGCCCCTTCCTGCCGTGCCTCCACAGCCAGTTGGTACCGCGGTACCACCACACGGCATGCACTCCTGGGTAGTTGAGCAACACGCTCCACGTGGACATTGCCGCGGGATCGCGTTCTTTGACCGCTCGTATGTCATCTCGAAGCCGCTCAAACACGGCGCCTCCTGGAAGTGTCGCGAAAACCTGTCCGGCGCAACGGTGCGCTACGCCCGCACCGCACACGGTATCACGTCACCCGCGCACCTGGGAGGGAGCGTCTGCCCGAACGAGGAGCACGACCGCGTATGCGGCCACCCCCTCTTCGCGCCCTGTGAATCCGAGTCCCTCTGTCGTCGTCGCCTTCACGCCCACCGACGCCACGTCCACGCCGAGCGCCGCAGCCAGATTCTCACGCATCCGCTGACGGTACGGCGCCACCTTTGGCAGTTGGAGAACGAGGGTGGTATCGGCGTCGAGGACCCGCCAGCCCCGCTCGGCGAGAAGTCGAGCCACGTGGCCCAGAAGGTCCACGCTTCGCACGCCGGCATATGCGGGGTCGGTATCGGGAAAGTGCTCGCCGAGATCACCTTCGCGCATCGCCGACAGGATCGCGTCCGTCAGCGCATGGGTGAGGACGTCAGCGTCGGAGTGGCCCGCCAGCCCCGCTTCGTGGGGCACCTCGACCCCTCCAAGAATGAGCGGGCGCGCCTCGCTGAACGCGTGGACATCGTATCCGATTCCTACCCTCATGTTCGACCCTCTTCGCTACGTGCGGCCAGAAGCGCCTCGGCAAGTGCGAGGTCGGATGCGACCGTGACCTTGATGTTGTCGCGTGGGCCCTCGATGACGCCCACTGCGCCCCCTGAAGCCTCCACCAATCCAGCATCATCGGTGGCGACTCGACCCGTACGCGCGGCCTCATGATACGCGCGGCGCAGCGCCGGCGCGCGAAACAGTTGCGGGGTCTGCGCGATCCAATACTCCGAGCGGTCAGGGGTCCCGATGACGACGCCGTCCCTCACATGTTTGAGCGTGTCGAACGATGGGTGCCCGACCACGACTCCGTCAAGGTGGCTCCTCGCCTCAAGATGCCGACGCGCCGCCGAGAGACTCTCAGCGGTTACGAGCGGACGGGCGCCGTCGTGCACGGCGACATAACCGATCTCTTCCGGCACCATGCCAAGACCGGACATGACGGAGTCTTGCCGCCTCTTTCCGCCGAGCGCGAACTCCACGCGCACCACATTCGTTTCAGCACCCAATAGCGCGGTGCGATACTCGTCCTCACGGCCAGCGGGCACGACGACGACCGCGAGCGCCACGTCACGAGACTCACAGCACCTCTCCACCGTGTGAGAAAGAAGCGGACGGCCAGCGAGCATGGCGAGCTGCTTGCCCCCCGCGCTTCCGAAGCGCTCACCCGACCCGCTAGCGACGATCACGACAGCCGTGTCGCGATCACTCGTCCCCATCGCCGCCACCCGAGATCGCCACGAACCGGGCGAATGCCATGCGGCCCGCGGACGTCTGAAGAACGGACGTCACTTCGGTCTCTATCGTAGTGCCGATGTGTCCGCTCCCGTCAGCCACCACAACCATCGTGCCATCCTCGAGATACCCGACTCCTTGGGACGCCTCTTTGCCCTCGCGCACGATCGCCAGCCGAAGGCGCTCCCCCGGCAGGTGCGTCGGTTTGACCGCTGTGGCGACCTCGTTCAAGTTGATCACCGCAACACCCTCCGCTCGCGCTACGTCGGTGAGATTGTGGTCGACCGTCACCACGACGGCGCCCATCTCCGACGCGAGCCTCACGAGCTTTCCGTCGACTTCGGGGATCTCGGGGTAATCGGCCTCGAACAGCTCGATCGCGCCGTCGCCGGAGGAAGCCTTCCTGGCGAGGAAGTCGAGACCGCGCCGCCCCCGTCCGCGCTTGATGTCGTCGGCTGAGTCGGCCAGCGTGTGTAGTTCAGCGAGGACGAAGCGTGGAACACGGATATCGCCATCGATGACGCCGAGTGCGCGCAGGGCGAGGAACCTGCCGTCTATGATGGCGCTCGTATCGAGAAGTATGGGCCGAGCGGACGCGGGCACGGCGTCGCGAGTTCCGAAGGTAAGACCCGGCATGACGCGCGCCAAGTCTCCGCTTTTCAGCAGAGCGATCCTCACGCCGAGGTGACCGGTCATCGCCAAAAGCGCGATGAGCGAGAGGACCGCGAGCCACGATGGCTCGATGAGCCGCAGGGGAAGCCCTACGAGCCACCCGATCACGAGTCCGACGAGCAACCCGACCGTCCCCAAGATGATCTCTCCCGATGATGTGTCGTGGAGGCGCGCCTCGGCTTGCCCGAACGCGGTCGAGAACTCCCGGCCAAAGATGCTTCCCAGCAAATAGCCGATCGACACACCGAGCACAAGGAATATGAACACGGCGAAATACTGCGGGTAGCCGATCTGTTCGGTCCAGTCGATCAGACGCGACGTGAGAAACCCACCGAGCGCCCCGGCTGTCATGAAGACGAACCGTGTGATGAGGACGATCACCTGTTGCCGTACCTCCGAACCTGCTCATGTATCCGGCCGAGACCCTCTCGTATCGCCACCGCGCGCCTCGCGCCGATGCCGTCCACTTCATCAAGCTCATCAGCGGAGGCGGCCAAAACGCGCTGAAGGGTCCCGTACCTCTCGGCAAGCCGGTTCACGACTGACACCGGCAGCATCGGGATACGGCGCATGACTCTCAACCCGCGAGGCCGCAGGTGATCATCCGCGGAGTGCGTCTCCTCCGCCAACCCCAGGGCCCGGGCGATCACCGAAGGCTCAAGAAGCTGTTCTGTGGGGAGAGCGGAGATGTGAGTGCGCACCGAGGCGATTTTGCGCGGAGCGCCATCGTAAACATAGTCGCGCAGGACGAGGAAGTACTCGTCGTCTACGGTCGCGCTCAGCTCCTCGGCCTGCATCTGAACCAGACGTCCTTCTATGCCAAGCTCGGCGATGTAGCGCCCGACTTCGGTGCGCGTTCGCCGCACGAGTTCAAACCGCCCGATCACCTCGGTGACATCACCGAGTGTGACTAGATCTTCGAACTCAAGGCCGGTGAGGCGGTCAAGCGTGTCGTCGAGCCGACTGCGATAGCGCTGCAGCGTCTGTAACGCTTGGTCCGCTTTAGCGAGAAGCATCTCAATCTGATCAAGGATGACGCGCTCGCCGCGCAGATAGAGACTAACCACCTCTCGCCGCTGTGAAATCGAGATGACCAGCGCGTCAGTCTGTCGACTGATGCGCTCCGCGGTGCGGTGGCGCATACCAGTCTCCCGGGTGGGCAATCCAGGGTCAGGGACGAGGTGCACGTTCGCTTTGATGATTCGCCTGCACTCGCCGTCGAGGATGATGGCCCCATCCATCTTGGCAAGTTCGAAGAGGCGTTGCGGAGCGAACGGAGTATCGATGTCAAACCCTCCGTTGCAAAGCGGTTCGACCTGCGCCTCGTCACCGATTACGATAAGCGCCCCCGTCCGGGCCGCGATAATGTAATCGAGTCCCTCCCGCAGTGACGTGCCCGGCGCCACCTTCTTCAGCTCAGAACGCAGGCTGTGCTCGTGCGGCTCCACGTACCCTCCTTCGAACCAGCCCGGGACGCGCGAGCAAGCGCGCGGGAGACGCAAGTATCAGCTTCTATCTGCGATTCTGCCAGAGATCGACTCATGCCGCCACGTGCATACCCCGTCATCCCACAAGCCGGGCGATATCCCCAACCGCGGAGACCTGGGAGAGACGTGCGCCGCTGGGAACTTGAACGGCCGCCGGCATGGAGGCGACTATGGTCGTGAGGCCCTGCCGTGCCGCCTCTCGCGCTCTCACAGATGCATGCGACGCTCGACGCACCCCGCCGGTAAGGGCGACCTCACCGAACGCTACGACATCGAGCGGAACCGCACGGTCCGCCAGCGCCGAAACAAGCGCGATCGCAAGCGGCAGATCCACCGCGGGCTCTGTCACACGGACTCCACCCGCGAGCGACACATACACGTCGTGTCCGGCGAACGACACGCCCGCCCGGCGCTCGAGCACCGCAACGGTCTGGAGCAGTCGGCCAACGCCGACCCCGGTGGCGAGACGCCGGGGCACCGGCTGGTACGTGGGGGTCACGAGCGCCTGCACTTCAACAAGTAGCGGCCGAGAGCCCTCCATCGTCGCCATCACGACCGAGCCGGGCACCGCAGATCCGCGCTCTCCCAGCAGTAACGCTGAAGGGTCATCGACAGCGATGAGGCCCTTCTCGGACATCTCGAAGATCCCGATCTCTGAAACCGGCCCGAACCTGTTCTTGACCGCCCGTATCATCCGCAGCGCTTGGTCGCGATCACCTTCGAAATACAGCACTGTGTCTACCATGTGTTCTAATACGCGCGGTCCGGCAATCGCGCCCTCCTTGGTGACGTGACCGACAATCACCGTAGTCACGTCGAGATCCTTCGCGATACGCATGAGACGCGCTGTTGTCGCCCGGACCTGGCCCACACTGCCGGGAGCCCCCGCGAGATCAGGGTCAAACGCGGTCTGCACCGAGTCGATCACGAGCAGCGCGGGCTTCTCAGCCCTGACCGCCTCCTCGACCGCGCGTATGTCGGTCTCCGCCACGAGATCGATGCGGTCCGCCACAGCCCCAGTCCGTCGCGCACGCATACCCACCTGCGAGGGCGACTCTTCACCACACGCATAGAGCACCGGACCCGTGGTTCGCGCTACAAACGCCGCAACCTGAAGCAGCAGTGTTGACTTGCCCACACCCGGCTCTCCGCCGAGAAGAACAAGCGAGCCCGCGACCAGCCCTCCGCCAAGCACGCGATCGAGCTCCGCGATCCCTGTAGAGTCCCGGCGTGCGTCGGAGTCGTGGACCTGAGTAAGTGGAACGCGTACGGGAACCTTGGAACGCGCGACACGTGACGAGAGCTCAGCTGCCTCCTCGACGAAGGTGTTGAACTCGCCGCAATCAGGGCAACGACCGAGCCACTTGGGTGCACTCGAGCCGCACGTCTGACATCTCCATACCGTCCGGACGCGAGCCAACCGCTACGCCCCCGTCACGCCACCTGCGGCGCTCCCTCGACGGCGTGGCGCCTTGGCCGCGCGCGGCATGAGCGGCGTGGAACCACCCTCGGGTACCACGCGCTCCGAAACCGCCGGAGCGCGGCCCTCGCCTTTACGAAACGCGATCTCACCCTCTTGGACAACGACTTCGATCACGTCACCACTGCTCCACTGTGCCGCGAGCAGCTGCTCTGAGAGCGGATCCTCGACGAACCGCTGTATGGCCCGGCGGAGCGGACGCGCTCCGAGCGCGGGATCGTACCCTTCGCGGGCGAGATGCGTGCGCGCGTCAGCGGCAAGGGATATCCCCATACCGTGCGCAACGAGCTGTTCGCGGAGCCGGTCGAACATGAGATCGACGATCTGTTCGATCTCTTCGTGCGAAAGATCGTGGAAGACAATCGTTTCGTCGACACGATTGAGGAACTCGGGCCTGAAGATCTTCTTGAGCTCACCGGTGACACGCTCCTTGAGGTCCTCATAGGAAAGTCCCGCGCCACCGCTCGTCGAGAACCCAAGCTTCTGGCCTTTGACGATGTCGCGCGCGCCGATGTTGCTCGTCATGATGATGATGCAGTTCTTGAAATCGACACGCCGTCCCTGGGCATCGGTGAGCCGTCCTTCCTCAAGAATCTGAAGAAGGATGTTGAACACGTCATGGTGCGCCTTCTCGACTTCATCAAAGAGCACAACCGAGTACGGACGGCGCCTGACGAGCTCGGTGAGCTGTCCTCCCTCATCGAAGCCAACGTACCCGGGAGGTGACCCTATGAGGCGCGAAACGGTGTGTTTTTCCATGTACTCCGACATGTCGAGCTGGATGAGCGCCTCCTCGCTCCCGAACAGGAACGCCGCAAGCGCCTTTGAGAGTTCAGTCTTTCCAACCCCAGACGGGCCGAGGAAGATGAAGGATCCAGCCGGACGGCGAGGATCCTTGAGGCCCGCGCGAGCGCGCCGGATCGCCCTGCTGACTGCCACGACGGCTTCATCTTGACCGACAAGCCGCTCGTGCAGTGACGCCTCCATCCGCAGGAGTTTCTCTGTCTCTTCCTCCGTCAACGCGGAGACGGGCACGCCCGTCCACACGCTTACGACATCGGCGATTTCGCACTCAGTCACCTCGACGAGCCTACGGCTCTCCGGCTTGAGCCACTCCTGTTCCATCTCGCGCTTCTCCGCGATGATGCGCTTCTCCCCGTCGCGCAGCGACGCGGCTTTCTCGAACTCCTGCGCCTCGATCGCGGCTTCCTTCTCGGCGCGCACTCGACGCAGGCGGTCCTCGATCTCCCGTACTCCGGGAGGCGCCGTCATCATCTTGATACGCATCTTCGAACCGGCCTCGTCAATGAGATCGATGGCCTTGTCGGGCAGGAAACGATCTGAGATGTACCGGTCGGCGAGAACCGCGGCCGCCTCAACCGCGGCATCTGTGATGCTGACGCGGTGGTGCGCCTCGTAACGGTCACGCAAACCGAACAGGATCTGAACGGTCTCAGCGACGCTCGGCTCGCCTACCATGATCGGCTGGAATCGCCGCTCGAGCGCCGGGTCCCTCTCGACGTACTTGCGGTACTCGTCTAGCGTGGTCGCGCCGATGGTCTGCAACTCGCCACGGGCGAGCGCTGGCTTGATGATGCTCGCGGCATCGATAGCGCCCTCAGCGGCGCCGGCGCCCACAAGCGTGTGCATCTCATCGACGAACAATATGATGTCGCCGCGTTCACGAATCTCCTTCATCACCTTCTTGAGGCGGTCCTCGAACTCCCCGCGATACTTGCTCCCAGCGACGAGCGCTGCCAGATCGAGTGTGTAGAGCTGCCGGTCCTTGATGGTTTCCGGCACCTGATCGTGCACGATCGCCTGCGCGAGTCCTTCCGCCACCGCGGTCTTCCCAACCCCGGGCTCGCCGATGAGGACCGGGTTGTTCTTGGTGCGCCGCGAGAGGATCTGCATTACGCGTTCGATCTCAGCCATCCGTCCGATGACCGGATCGAGCTTGCCCTCACTCGCCGCGCGGGTGAGGTTCCTGCCAAACTCATCGAGCAGCGAGCCACTCCCCCTGCCGCCGCGCTCCTCGGCAGGCTCAGTCTGCTTGCCGTAGTGGCCGGAAAGCAGCTGGATAACAGCCGAGCGGACCTTGTCCAGATCAGCGCCGAGATTGAGCAGCACTTGCGCCGCGACGCCCTCTCCCTCACGGATGAGGCCGAGGAGCATGTGTTCGGTCCCGATGTAGTTGTGGCCGAGCTGCAGCGCCTCGCGGAGGGAGAGCTCGAGCACCTTCTTTGCACGCGGTGTGAACGGGATGTGGCCCGTGGGAACAAACGTGCCCCTGCCGATGAGGTCCTCTACTTGCGCGTGGACATCCTCAAGTGAGATGCCGAGACTTTCTAGCGCCTTAGCGGCGATACCGTCTTGTTCCCGAATCAGTCCCAGCAACAAGTGCTCGGTTCCGATGTAGTTCTGGTTGAGCATGCGCGCTTCTTCCTGGGCGTAGACTACAACCCTGCGCGCCTTCTCTGTGAACCGCTCGAACATAGTGAAGCGCTCCCTCTGTCGGTGTGTCGCCGCGACGCGGCGAGGCCCCCATGCCACTAGTATACCCGCCTACCCTGACACGCGGGGTCATATGATGGTGGAAGCAAGGCGAGTGCCAGTAAAATCTGAGTCTTTGACACTCACATCCGGCGGGGCGAGAACTTCACGCCTCCGGGCGCATATGGGGAAAGAGCAGCACATCTCGGATGGAGGCGCTGCCGGTGAGCAACATCACGAGCCGGTCGATCCCTATACCGAGCCCTCCGCATGGAGGCATGCCGTACTCCATGGCGCGCAGGTAGTCTTCGTCGTGCCCCATCGCTTCCGCATCGCCATCCGCCTGTGCGGCGCTCTGCGCGAGAAAACGTTCGCGCTGATCGACCGGGTCGATGAGCTCGGAGAAAGCGTTTGCGATCTCTCGGCCGGTGATGATCAGCTCAAAACGTTCGGTGAGTCCTGGCTCACCAGGCTTCTTGCGGGCCAGCGGCGACGTCTCAAGCGGGTAGTCGGTGACAAAGAGCGGCCCAGTGATCGTGTGTTCCGCAATCTTCTCGAAAAGCTCGGCGATGAGCTTGCCTGGACCCCATCCGTCTTCGACTGGAACGCCGTGCTTCGCACAGTACGCGGCGAGCTCATCGCGGCTCCGCGCAAACGAGATGTCCTCACCCGCCGCCTCACTCGTGAGCTCGATCATCGTCCGGCGTGGCCACGGCGGGGTCAGGTCGAGCGAGACCCCCTGGTACGCGATTTGACAGCTACCGAGGACCTCCTCGGCAACCGTGGAGATGAGGCGCTCGGTGAGTTCCATCATCCCCTCGAGACCGGTGTAGGCCTGATACGCCTCCAACATCGTGAACTCGGGGTTGTGTCGCGGGCTCATCCCTTCGTTGCGAAAGCTCCGGTTGACCTCGTAGACGCGCTCAAATCCGCCAACAAGCAGCCGCTTCAGATACAGCTCGGGCGCGATGCGCAAGTAGAGTTCCATGTCGAGCGCATTGTGGTGCGTGGTGAACGGCCGCGCCGTGGCGCCGCCCGGTATGGGATGCAACATCGGTGTCTCGACTTCGAGAAACCCGCGCCCGTCCATGAACCGTCTGATCGCTGAGATAATCTTGAATCGCGTCTCGAAAACCGTGCGGACCTCCGGGTTCGCGATCAAGTCGACGTAGCGCTGACGGTAGCGGGTCTCTGTGTCGGTCAGCCCGTGATACTTCTCAGGCAACGGACGGAGAGACTTCGAGAGGAGTTCGACGGAGGACGGCGAGACCGATAGCTCACCCCTGCGCGTCTTCATGACTTCGCCGGTCGCACCTATCCAGTCCCCGAGATCGAGATCGCGTATCGCCGAGAACTCTTCCTCGCCGAGCACGTTCGCGCGACAGAACAGCTGGAGGTCTCCGGTCGCGTCACGGATTACAAGGAAGGCGACCTTACCCTGGTCGCGACGGGCCACGAGTCGGCCCGCGACCGCGACGCGCTCGCCTGTCTCAGAACCCGGATCGAGATCTGCGAATCGCGAGGACAGCTCGCCGGCTCGCCCGGTCACGTCGAAGGATCTGCGGTACGGCTCGGCACCGCTCGCGCGCAACAAATCGAGCTTGGCCCGTCTTACCGCGAAGACGTCCTCCTGCCTCCCAGCCGAGTCGGAGTCTCCGCCGGGGTTGCCGCCCGGTGTGCCGTAAGCCTTCTCGTCGGGAGTCATAGCCGCTATCGAGAGATCTTCTTGATCACGTACTCAAGCTCGCGGCCCGACGGAGTCGAGACTGTGACGCTTTGCCCTTTCTTGGCGCCCATGATTGCCTGCCCAACGGGGGACTCGTTCGAAATGCGGTCGTGGGCTGGGTCGGCCTCAGCCGAGCCGACCAGCTTGTATGCGTGGACGTGCCCGGTCTCCACGTCTCGAAGCTCTACCGTGCACCCAATGCACACGCGATCAGCCTTCACCGGGGCGTCAACCACCGTGGCGTTGGCGAGAAGCATGCTTATCTCGGCGATACGTCCCTCGACCCAGGCCTGCTCGTTCTTGGCGTCATCGTACTCCGAGTTTTCGGAGATGTCGCCAAACTCCTTAGCCTCTTTGATCCGTTCGCCAACTTCTCTTCGGCGCACGGTCTCAAGGCGTCTCAGCTCGTCTTCGAGGCGGACCTGACCTTCCGGGGTGAGTACGACTTCCTTGTGCATCGAATGCGCGCTCCGTACTTCTCGGTTACCATCCGCACGCGGCGGTCCTGGTTTCTCCTAGCGTGACGGGCTGCCCGTGTTTGGACAGCCCGCGGAAATGTCCCCGAAAGTATAGCGCATCGTTTGACGCGCGCAAGCGGGTCCCTTCACGCTCCCCTAAGTGGCATAAATGGTCACGCCAGCGCCGGTCTTCCGCCTCTGTAGCAAGCCCGTCAAAGCCCAGGTCGCCCTAGGCGTCGTTATCGCGGGCTTTGGCATCCGGCGACTCGGCCTTCTTTTCGGCCTTAGCGGTTGTTACCTCGTCCTCGTCGTCGGTCGCGTCCGCTTTGCCATCCACACCGTCACGGATGGCCTTCATCGTCTTGCCGATCGACTTGCCGAGCTGGGGAAGCCTGCTCGGGCCGAACAGCAACAACACGACCACGAGAATGATCACCCACTCCATGCCGCCCGGAAGACCAGGGAAAAACGCCATTGTGTTCAACTCCTCGATTCAGTGTTCTAAGCCTTCGCACATATCGCGTCGACCAGATGACCCGTCAAGCCGCAAGGATATCACTCTGCCACTGAGCCTGCCATCGACTCAGCCTGCGAGAGGTAGTAAAGGGTATGGAGGAGCTCGCGCACCGGATCGGTGTTGTGAAGTGTCACATGCGCGGGAACGCTGATCATCGCAGACGAGTAGTTGAGGATCACCAGCACGCCCGCTGAAACGAGCCGCGCAGCAACTTCCTGAGCCGATTTCGCTGGCACCGCGATGACTCCGATCCGGACCGCCTGTTCGCGAACGGTTCGCTCGAGATCCGTGACGTCCCGCACGATGTAGTCGCCCACACGCGCGCCAATCTTTGCGGGGTCGTCGTCGAACACTCCCACGATGGTGAAACCGCGCGCGCGCAGACCGTCGTACGCAGCGATGGCGGAACCCAGATGGCCGGCACCTACAAGCACCAGCCTGTGCGCGTGGTCGGAACCGAGAATCGCCTGTATGCGCTCTATCAGCGTGAGGACGTCATAGCCGACTCCGCGCTTCCCGAACTGCCCGAAGTGTGTGAGGTCGCGGCGAATCTGCGCGGGGTTGATGTCGGTGACCTCGCCCAATCTGGCCGAGGAGACAGTCTCCGAACCCTGTGCTCGCAGTTGCAGGAGAACGCTCAGATACGCGGGTAAGCGCTCTATGACACCCTGCGGAATACGCTCGGACCGTACGCTCGACATACCTGTCCCTCAGATTGGCTTGACGCCTATATCGTAACAATAGTTACAATTAATGCGCAAGTGGTGGGTGGGGCTGGAGCGCGAAATCAGATCGAAGCTCTCCTGACACGCGAGACGACATCCGCCCTTGTCACGATTCCCACGACCCGCCCCTCGTCCACTACGAGCAACGCCCCGGTCGACTCGCCAGAAAGCCGCTGCAGAATCGATTCGACCGGTGCTCGCGAATCCACGACGAGACGGCCGAGGTCGCGATCAGCGACATCCACAGCACGAGTCACCGGCCACTCGTCACGAGGTACCTTTTTGGCGTCGCTGAGCGACACGATTCCCACAACCGCACCGTCGATCTCGACTGGATAGCGGGAGTGTCGGCCGCCGAGGA
>JAGXSG010000011.1 GCA_018333995.1 Clostridiales bacterium
GGCCGGTGATGGTAAAGACGTCTTCGACGGCCATGAGGAAGGGCTTTTCGATGTCGCGGGCAGGCTGGGGAATGAAGGTGTCGACCGCCTCCATGAGCTCCCAGATCGCTCCTTTGGCATCCTCATCGCCCTCAAGGGCCTTGAGGGCCGAGCCCTTGATGACCGGCGTGTCGTCACCGGGAAACTCGTACTCGGAGAGCAGCTCGCGGACCTCGAGCTCGACGAGCTCAAGGAGCTCAGGATCGTCGACCATGTCGACTTTGTTGAGGAACACGACGATGTGGGGCACCCCGACCTGGCGGGCGAGCAGGATGTGCTCGCGGGTCTGGGGCATCGGGCCGTCGGCGGCCGACACGACAAGGATCGCGCCGTCCATCTGGGCCGCGCCGGTGATCATGTTCTTGACGTAGTCGGCGTGGCCGGGGCAGTCAACGTGCGCGTAGTGGCGGTTCTCGCTTTCGTACTCCACGTGGGCGATGGCGATGGTGATGCCGCGCTCGCGCTCCTCGGGGGCCTTATCGATCTGGTCGAACGGGGTGAAGTCCGCAAGGCCCTTCTCGGCCAGCGTCTTGGTGATCGCGGCGGTCAGGGTGGTCTTGCCGTGGTCGACGTGACCGATGGTGCCGATGTTGACGTGCGGCTTGGTGCGCTCGAACTTCTTCTTCGCCATGATTAACTCTCCTAGACCTCTCCGCCTACTTTGGCCACGATCTCTGCCGCAACTGACTTAGGAACTGGCTCGTACGCCTTGAACTGCATCGTATACGCGGCACGTCCCTGCGTGCGTGAACGCAAGTCCGTGGCGTATCCAAACATCTCCGAGAGAGGCACCTTGCCGCGAATCACCTGCGCGTTGCCACGCGGCTCCATGCCCTCGATGTGTCCGCGACGACTCGACAGGTCACCCATGACATCGCCCATGAAGTCCTCAGGCGTGACGACCTCGACCGCCATGACCGGTTCGAGCAATACCGGAGCGGAGCGCCTGAGCGCCTCCTTGATCGCCATGGAGCCGGCGATCTTGAATGCCATCTCTGACGAGTCGACCTCATGGTATGAGCCGTCGATCAGCTCGATTGCCACATCGACGACCGGATATCCCGCCACGACGCCCGAGCTGAGCGCCTCCTGGATACCCTTGTCGGTCGCCGGAATATACTCCTTGGGGATCGCGCCGCCGACGATCTTGTTCTCGAACAGATAGCCTTCACCAGGCTCGCGCGGGGCGACATTGATGACTACGTGGCCGTACTGGCCGCGACCGCCGGTCTGACGCGCAAACTTGTGATCCACGTTCTCAACACGCTTGCCGGCGGTCTCCCGGTAGGCGACTTGCGGCTTGCCCACATTCGCCTCGACCTTGAACTCGCGCAAGAGGCGGTCGACGATGACCTCCAGGTGAAGTTCGCCCATCCCAGCGATGATCGTCTGGCCGGTCTCCGTGTCTGTACGGACACGGAAGGTTGGATCCTCCTCGGCAAGCTTAGAAAGCGAGAGCGAGAGCTTCTCTTGCTCGGCCTTGGTCTTGGGCTCGATCGCGATATCGATGACTGGATCAGGGAAGACCATTGACTCAAGCAGCACCTGAGAGTCCTCGGCGCACAGCGTGTCGCCGGTAGTGGTGTTCTTGAGGCCCACGGCGGCAACAATATCGCCTGCCGAGACCGACTGCACGTCTTCACGGTGGTTCGCATGCATCGCAAGCAGCCGTCCAACGCGCTCTTTGTGGCCTTTGGTCGAGTTGAGAACGTAAGATCCCGCTTCCATCGAGCCCGAATAGACACGGAAGTAGGTCAGTTTGCCGACGTACGGGTCGGTCATGACTTTGAACGCGAGAGCCGAGAACGGCGCCTTGGGGTCCGGCGGGCGCTCGACCTCCGCGCCGGTCTTGATGTCCGTCCCCTTGATAGCGGGGATATCGAGAGGTGAGGGCAGATAGTCGAGGACCGCGTCGAGCAACGATTGGACGCCCTTGTTCTTGAACGACGCGCCGCACACCACCGGGGTTATCGCAACATCGACACACGCGTGGCGCAGCGCCGCCTTGAGTTCTGCGACCGAGATCTCCTCCTCGGCGAAGAACTTCTCGAGCAGCGCGTCATCGTACTCGGCGGCAGCCTCAACGAGCTCCTGACGGTAAATCTCGGCCTCATCCGCCAGTTCCGCGGGAATCTCGCCAACCGTGGGATTGATGCCCTTATCGTCTTCGTTGAAGTGGATAGCGTGCATCTCGACAAGGTCGATGATCCCGGTGAATCGGTCTTCCGCACCGATCGGCAACTGCAACAAGACCGGCCGCGTGTTGAGCCTGTCCTTCATCATCTGTATGACGTTGAAGAAATCCGCCCCTGTCCTGTCCATCTTGTTGACGTAGGCGATTCGCGGGACACGGTACGTGTCCGCCTGACGCCACACGGTCTCTGATTGCGGCTCGACACCGCCGACCGCGCAAAAGACCGCGCAGGCACCGTCGAGGACGCGAAGAGAGCGCTCGACCTCTACCGTAAAGTCCACGTGGCCGGGCGTATCGATGATCTGGATGCGGTGGTCCTTCCAGAAGCACGTAGTCGCGGCCGAGGTGATCGTGATGCCGCGCTCTTGCTCCTGAATCATCCAGTCCATGGTGGCGGCGCCGTCGTGGACCTCACCGATTTTGTGAGATTTTCCGGTATAGAAAAGGATGCGCTCGGTAGTGGTGGTCTTACCGGCGTCGATGTGAGCCATGATCCCAATGTTGCGGGTCTTGGCGAGTGAGTAGGTTTTAGGCGCCATCGGCTGACATATCCTTACGTGTTGTTCGCGTTCAATACAGTCGAGAAGTAGTGCTTACCAGCGGTAGTGGCTGAACGCACGGTTGGACTCGGCCATCTTGAAGAGATCCTCGCGCTTCTTGACCGAAGAGCCGGTGCTGTTTGCGGCGTCCATGATCTCTGCGGCGAGTCGCTCGGACATGGTCTTCTCACGACGCGAACGGGAGTAGCCTACGATCCAGCGAATCGCGAGGGTGGTAGAACGGCGCGAGTTGACCTCGATGGGGATCTGGTACGTCGCACCGCCGACGCGCTTGGGCCGAACCTCAAGCGTAGGCCGGACATTGTCCATCGCCTTCTTGAACGTGGCGAGCGGATCCGCACCGGACTTGTTCTCGATGATGGCGAACGCGTCGTAGACGATCCTGTCGGCAACCGACTTCTTGCCGTCCCACAGCACCTTGTTGATCAGCTGCGTGACAAGGCGATTATTGTAGACCGGATCAGGCGTGATCTCCCGACGGGCCGCTGCTGCGCGCCTAGGCATTCTCGTATCTCCTCTTGGTCGTCGTACCGGCCACGGACCGCGCCTTAGCGTGACGCGACACCGCAGACACCTTGTCTCAGCTGGACTTCTTCACGCCATAACGCGAGCGGGCCTGGTTGCGGTTACCCACGCCAGCGCAGTCGAGCGCCGCGCGCACGATCTTGTAGCGAACACCCGGAAGATCCTTCACCCGGCCACCACGCACGAGCACGATGGAGTGTTCCTGAAGGTTGTGGCCAATGCCCGGGATGTAGGCGGTGACCTCCATTCCGTGAGTGAGCCTCACGCGGGCGACCTTGCGCAGCGCCGAGTTCGGCTTCTTGGGTGTGGTGGTGTACACACGGGTGCACACGCCACGCTTCTGCGGGTTGCCCTTCAGTGCGGGAGTCGCGCTCTTGCTCGCCTTCGCGCTGCGGCCCTTGCGGACCAGCTGGTTGATCGTAGGCAACGTGCTCTCCTTCTACTCGATACCGCTATCATTCCTGCCCAGTGCACACGGACACGCGCGCACCGCGCGTCAAGTCGCAACGACGAACTTTAGCAACACCGAACGGCGTTGTCAAACGCCACGCATCCGGGCGTATCCATACCCGTACTACAACGTGATCGCGGAAGCGGGGACCCGTCCTGGGACCCCGCTTCCGATTCCTTACAGCCTATGCCGCCACGAGTGTCACTCGGGCAGCGAAGCGCCCCTCTCGGCGAGTGCGAACTCGAGTTCGTCGATCGCCTTTGCGCCGATACCAGGCACGTTGTAGAGCTCGTTCCGGCTACGCAACAGCACATCTCCCACCGTCACGACACCCGCCTCCACGAACTTCGTCACCCAGCGGGTCGCGATGCCGATCTCTTCGAGCGTCATCTCATTCAACCCGTCGGCGAGCGCCGCCACAGGCACGGCCTCGTCCATCAACGCCGATGCGGACGCTGCCGCTTCCGGCTCGAACACGGTGCCGATAAAGTCCGACACATCCACGTCACCGGCCTCGGAATCCAGGTCCGCGAAGAACTCCTCGGCGTCATCGACTCCAAACGCTGAGGAGCTCGAGACCGTGGGGCCTGGAAGGAGTGCTTCGATCTCACGCAACTCATCAGGAGCAAACTCCGGCAGCGAACCCTCATCTGGCCTCGTCCACTCGGCACTTCGTCCCTTGTAGGTGAGCTTGATCGAGCGGTACCGCCTCATGCCCGTCGCCGCCGGGATGAGCTTGCCGATGATGACGTTCTCTTTGAGGCCGAGCAGGTTGTCCTCTTTGCCCGCGATCGCCGCGTCGGTCAGGACGCGAGTCGTCTCCTGGAAGGATGCCGCCGACAGGTAGCTCTCAGTCGCAAGCGACGCCTTGGTGATGCCGAGCAAGACCGGCATGCCGTTTGCCAGCTCCGCGCCGTCGGCAACGAGTTCTTCGTTGGCCTGCGCGAACACGAACCTGTCCACAAGCTGTCCGGGAAGCCACTCCGTGTCGCCCGGCTCCTGCACGGTGACCTTCCGCAACATCTGTCGCGCGATCACCTCGATATGCTTGTCGTTGATGTCAACACCCTGGCTCCGGTAAACCTCCTGGACCTGCGCCACGATGTAGCGGAGAACCGCACCCGGCCCCTTGAGCTCGAGCAAGTCGTGCGGGTTGATCGAGCCCTCGGTCAGCTGCTGGCCCACCTCAACAACGACACCGTCGACGATACCGTGTCGCAAGCGCGCCCGGCGAGGCACAGTGTATGAACGCTCAGTGCCCTCGGCATCCTTCACGATGAGCTCACGAGAGCGGTCGGCGTCGTGAATGGTGAGGATACCTGATATCTCCGCGAGGACCGCCTCACCTTTTGGTTTACGCGCCTCGAAGAGCTCCGTAACACGGGGCAGACCGTGAGTGATGTCCTCGCCCGCGACACCTCCGGTGTGGAAGGTGCGCATCGTGAGCTGAGTGCCCGGCTCACCGATCGACTGCGCCGCTATGATCCCAACAGCTGTGCCGATATCGATCGGCAGTCTGGTCGCGAGGTCCCACCCGTAGCACGACTGGCATATGCCGTGGCGTGCATGGCACGTCATGACGGTGCGCACGACAAGCGACTCGACACCGGCATCCACAAGCGCAACCAGGTCTTCTTCACCTGCAATAAACTCGCCGGCTTCGATGAGGACCTCACCGGTCGCGGGGTGGACAGCCGCCTCAAGGAGACAACGTCCGATCAGATTGTTGTCTACCACCGCAGGATTGGAAAGCGACGTAACACCGAAAGGCACGCCTTCGTCTGTTTCGCAGTCACTCTCGCGCACGATGACGTCTTGGGCGACATCAACCAGACGGCGAGTGAGATAGCCAGAGTCCGCCGTACGCAACGCCGTGTCGGCGAGACCCTTGCGGGCTCCGTGTGTCGAGACAAAGTACTCTAGGACCGACAGTCCCTCTCGGAAGTTCGCCTTGATTGGACGGTCGAGGATTTCGCCCTTGGGGTTGGCCATGAGGCCGCGCATTCCCGCAAGCTGACGAATCTGCTTGATGTTTCCTCGCGCACCGGAGTGCGCCATCATGAATATCGGGTTGAACGGCTCGAAGTTGGCGGCCATGGCGTCACCGACCTCATCGGTCGCGCGGGTCCACACCTCGACGATCTGACGGTGCCGCTCCTCAGCTGTGATGAGTCCGCGTTCGTACTGCTGGACGATCGTGTCGACTTCCTTTTGAGCTGCCGCGAGTATCTCGTCTTTGGACTCGGGGATCTTCGCATCGTAGACAGACACAGTCAGGCCCGCCCGTGTCGCGTAGTGGAACCCGAGACGCTTGAGCTCATCGAGGGTGACCTGCATCTGGTTCGTCGAGTAACGGATGGCGCACTCTTCGACGATGCTCGAAACACCCTTCTTGTCGATCTCGTGATTGATGAACGGGAAATCTGCCGGGAGCGACTTGTTGAAGATGATCCGGCCAACCGTCGTCTCGATCCGCTCTCCAGCGGCGCGATCCACGTGCGAGCCGTCGTCAAGCTCCACCACGGTGCTCTCAGTCAGGCGCACTCGGATCTTGGCCTGCAGATCCAGACCGCTTCGGCTGTCATACGCGAGCATCGCTTCGCCGAAATCGTAGAAGACACGGCCTTCGCCGGGCATGCCCTCTCGCATAGCGGTGAGGTAGTACAAGCCAATAACCATGTCCTGCGTGGGCGTCGTAAGCGGGCGCCCGTGCGCCGGTGACTTGATGTTGTTGGTGGACAGCATGAGGACACGGGCCTCGGCCTGAGCCTCCGCAGAGAGGGGGACGTGGACCGCCATTTGATCACCGTCGAAGTCAGCGTTGAACGCTGTGCACACGAGGGGATGGATGCGGATCGCCTTGCCCTCCACGAGAACCGGCTCGAACGCCTGGATGCCGAGACGATGGAGGGTGGGCGCCCGGTTGAGCAGTACCGGATGGCCGGAGATGACTTCCTCAAGAACGTCCCACACGACGCCTTTGCCCCGATCCACCATACGCTTGGCGCTCTTAATGTTTTGCGCGTGGTCGAGATCGACAAGGCGCTTCATGACAAACGGCTTGAAGAGCTCGAGCGCCATCGCCTTGGGAAGACCGCACTGGTGAAGCTTCAGCTCCGGTCCGACCACAATTACCGAGCGGCCCGAGTAGTCAACGCGCTTTCCGAGAAGGTTCTGACGGAAACGGCCTTGCTTGCCCTTTAACATGTCCGAGATGGACTTGAGGGGGCGGTTGCCGGGGCCCGTCACCGGACGGCCGCGACGTCCATTGTCGAACAGCGCGTCTACCGCCTCTTGAAGCATGCGCTTCTCGTTGTTGACAATGATCTCCGGCGCACCGAGATCAAGAAGCCGCTTCAAGCGGTTGTTGCGGTTGATGACGCGGCGATAAAGATCGTTCAGATCGCTCGTGGCGAACCGGCCGCCGTCGAGTTGGACCATGGGGCGCAGATCAGGCGGTATGACCGGAATCGCGTCAAGAATCATCCACTCGGGACGGTTGGCGCTCGTGCGAAACGCCGCCGCGACCTTCAAGCGCTTGACCGCTTTAGCCCTCTTCTGGCCCTTGCCCTCGCGGATCTGGGTGCGAAGCTCTTCGGTCAGATCGGTGAGATCAACCTGCCTGAGCAGGTCCCTCACCGCCTCCGCTCCCATCCCGCCGCGGAAGTAATCGCCGTAGCGAACCTTGATCTCGCGGTAGAGCGTCTCGTCGTTGATGAGCATCTTGACCGAGAGCTTCTTGAACGCGTCAAACGCGTCGGTGAGCAACTGCGCGCGGTCTGCGTACTCTTCTTCGATGTCCCTGAGGTCGCGCTCCGCCTCCTTCTCAAGCTTCTTGACGCGGTCGCCCACGGCCACCTCACCGTCGAGCTCCTCGCCCTCCTCGGGCTCAAGCTCTCCTTTTGCGATGGCGATCGACCGATCACGCTCAGCAATCACGGCGGCGACCTCTTCGGCCTTCTCCGCCTCGAGCTGATCCATGTCGGCAACCAGCTCCTCTTTGAGCATGTCGTGGTCCCGCTCGCGGTCCTCCTCATTGACGTTCGTGATGATGGAACTCGCGAAGTACAGCACTTTCTCAAGGTCCTTCGGCGCGATGTCGAGGAGGTAGCCGAGACGGCTCGGCACGCCCTTGAAGTACCAGATATGACTTACCGGGGCGGCGAGCTCCACGTGGCCCATGCGGTCGCGCCGTACCTTGGCACGTGTGACTTCAACACCGCATCGTTCACACACGATGCCCTTGAAGCGGACGCGCTTGTACTTGCCGCAGTGGCACTCCCAGTCCTTGGTCGGACCGAAGATCTTCTCGCAGAACAGGCCATCCTTCTCGGGCTTGAGCGTACGGTAGTTGATGGTCTCCGGCTTCTTGACCTCGCCGCGTGACCACTGGCGGATCTGCTCGGATGACGCCAGCCCAATCCTTAGCCTATCGAAATTGTTCACATCGACGTCGAGCAAGGTCTACTCCTCCTTGTCGCTGTCATCGGAGCCATCCAGCACATCGCCCAAGTCGAGAGCGGATATATCGCTCTCGATGAGCTCCTCCAGCGCATCGGTGCTAGTCAACTCGTCCCCATCTCCTCCGCTAAGATCAAGCCCGATCTCCTCGGCGGTCTTGAAGATGTCTTCATCATCGTCTTTAAGCACGACCTCGCCGCCATCCTCGGTAAGGATCTCGACGTCAAGACAGAGCGACTGCATCTCCTTGACGAGCACCTTAAACGACTCCGGAATTCCTGGCTCGGGGATGTTCTCACCTTTGACAATCGCCTCGTAGGCCTTGACGCGGCCTAGCACATCGTCAGATTTCACAGTCAGAATCTCCTGCAGCACGTACGCCGCACCGTATGCGTAAAGCGCCCAGACTTCCATCTCGCCGAATCGCTGACCGCCGAACTGCGCCTTGCCGCCGAGCGGCTGCTGCGTGATCAATGAGTACGGACCTGTCGACCGTGCATGAATCTTGTCGTCTACGAGGTGGAGGAGCTTCAGCATGTATATCTGGCCCACCGTGACCGGTTCGCGGAACGGCTCGCCCGTGCGCCCGTCGTAGAGAGCCGTCTTGCCTTCACGGGAAATCTGCGGCACGAACTGCTCGAATGCCTGCTCACCGTGACGCCTACGGGCCTTGAGGAGCATGTTCACGTTGGCACGCTCAATGACGTCGGAAATCTCGGCCTCACTCGCACCGTCAAAGACCGGTGTCGCCACATGGATTGGGCCGTCGACCGGCTCGGTCTGCTTCTCTTCGTCGCTCCAGCCAGCGTGCGCCGCCCATCCGAGATGGGTCTCGAGTAGCTGGCCAACATTCATTCGCGAAGGGACGCCAAGGGGATTCAATATGATGTCGACGGGAGTGCCATCGGCCATGAAAGGCATGTCCTCGACAGGGAGGATCTTTGCGATAACCCCCTTGTTGCCGTGACGCCCCGCGAGCTTATCGCCTTCGGAGATCTTGCGCTTCTGCGCGACATAGACTCTGACAAGCTCGTTGACTCCGGGCGACAGATCGTCTCCTGCGTCGCGACTGAATGTCCTCACCGAGATGACCCTGCCAGTCTCGCCGTGGGGGACCTTAAGCGACGTATCACGCACCTCACGCGCCTTCTCGCCGAAGATCGCGCGCAGCAAGCGTTCCTCGGCGGTCAACTCGGTCTCGCCCTTGGGGGTCACCTTGCCCACCAGAACGTCGCCCGGGAAGACCTCCGCGCCCACTCTAATGACACCGGTCTCATCAAGGTTGGCGAGAACCTCTTCACCGACGTTGGGAATCTCGCGGGTGATCTCCTCGGAACCAAGTTTGGTGTCGCGCGCCTCGACCTCGTACTCCTCGATGTGGATCGAGGTCATGACATCTTCTTTGACGAGCCGCTCGGAGAGGATAATCGCGTCCTCGTAGTTGTAGCCCTCCCATGGCATGAACGCCACGAGCAGATTCTGGCCAAGGCCAAGTTCTCCCAGCTCCGAGGAGGGGCCATCGGCAAGAATGTCACCCTCTCCGACCGGATCACCCTCCGCGATGATCGGGCGGTGGTTGATACAGGTCCCCTGATTCGAGCGCATGAACTTGGGGAGGTGATACTCATCGATGCTGTGGTCCTCCGAGCGGACTACGATCATCGAGCTGTCGACGTACTCGACTAATCCCGGGCGCTTGGCGAGATACATCTCGCCGGTATCGATCGCGGCCCGATGCTCCATCCCTGTTCCAACCAACGGGGACGACGGCTTGAGAAGCGGCACCGCCTGGCGTTGCATGTTCGATCCCATGAGAGCCCGGTTTGCATCGTCGTGCTCGAGAAACGGGATGAGAGCCGTCGCCACTGAGACGATTTGGCGCGGCGAGACATCCATGTAGTCGACCCGCTCGGGCTCGACATCGATGGGTTCTCCGCCCTTCTTGATGCACAGCACGCGATCGTTGACGAACTTGCGTGTCTTGGGATCGAAGATCTCGGTCGCCTGCGCGATGACGTAGCGCTCCTCGACATCGGCGGTAAGATACTCGACCTCATCGGTGACCTTACCCTTCACGACCTTCCGGTATGGGGTCTCGATGAAGCCGTAGGGGTTGATCCGCGCGAACGTGGCGAGCGAGCCGATGAGCCCGATGTTGGGACCTTCCGGCGTCTCGATCGGACACATGCGGCCGTAGTGCGAAGGATGCACGTCACGCACTTCGAAGCCGGCTCTCTCGCGCGAAAGACCCCCGGGCCCGAGCGCCGAGAGGCGGCGCTTATGCGTCAACCCGGCTATCGGATTGGTCTGATCCATGAACTGCGAGAGCTGTGACGAGCCGAAAAACTCCTTGATCGACGCCACGATCGGACGAATGTTGATGAGCGACTGTGGCGTTATCTCGTCTACGTCTTGGGTGGTCATGCGCTCACGCACGACCCGCTCCATGCGCGCGAGGCCGATGCGGAACTGGTTTTGGATGAGCTCGCCAACACTGCGAATACGGCGATTGCCGAAGTGGTCGATGTCGTCCACATCGTAACCCTCAGCGTCCTCCCAGAGCCGCACAAGGTAGCGCACGACTGCCAGAACATCCTCGTTGGTGAGAGTGGACTGGTTCATCGGCAGATCAAGCTCGAGCTTCTTGTTGAGCTTGTAGCGGCCAACCTTGGCGAGGTCATACCGCTGCGGGTTGAAGAACAGGCCCTCAAGAAGCGAGCGGGCCGACTCCACGGTAGGCGGCTCACCGGGCCTCAGACGCTTATATATCTCGATAAGCGCCTCCTCGCGCGTCTCCGTGAAGTCGCGGTCGAGCGTACGCTCGATGCACTCGGCGCCGCCGAACAGCTCGAGGATCTCCTCACGAGTCTCAGCGATACCGAGCGCCTTGACGAGAATCGTGACCGGCTGCTTCCGCTTCCGGTCGACTCGCACACTCACGATGTCGCGGCGATCGGTTTCCAACTCGAGCCACGCGCCACGCGCAGGTATGACCTTGGCGGTGTAGAACGCCTTGTCACTCGTTTTGTCGAGTTCCTGGGAGTAGTAGACCCCCGGCGAGCGCACCAGCTGGGAGACCACAACGCGCTCTGTACCGTTGATGACAAAGGTGCCGCGGTCTGTCATGAGCGGAAAATCGCCCATGAAGACTTGCTGCTCCTTTATCTCACCGGTCTCTTTGTTGATGAAGCGCACCTCGACAAAGAGGGGCGCCTGATACGACATGTCCTTTTCCTTGCACTCCTCGACGGAGTACTTAGGATCACCGAACTCGTGACCGCCAAACTCGACCGCGAGATTGCCGGTGAAGTCCTCAATAGGCGAGACATCGGAGAACGTCTCGTTCAGGCCCTCTGCAAGGAACCAGTCGAAACTGTCTCTCTGGATCGCGATGAGATTGGGGACTTCGAGCATCTCGGGAATACGTGCGAACGTGCGGCGGTTTCGAAGACCGGAGTGTACGACGGGGGAACCTTCTCCGCGGGGCACCAGGCGATTCCTCCTTCAGGCGTAGAGGCGGTATAGCAGAGTCGCAAAAATGTAGAATACCCAAACATCATATGCGAGTCAATTATTGCGAGCGGTCATTGCGCGTGATCTCTTGCGAGCAGAGCCGATTCGGAGCCGCTCCGGAGCCGCTTCTCACATTAAGGGGCACCGAAGGCCGGACTGCGTCAACGCAGCCCGGCCGTGACTCCTGTAACGCGGCCTCGAACCGCACGAGGGGGCCGGATCGACGGTTCGCGATAAGAATCTACTTGATCTCGATGGCGGCGCCTGCCTCTTCAAGCTTCGCCTTGACCTCCTCGGCCTTCTCCTTGTTGACACCTTCGAACACAGGCTTCGGAGCTCCGTCGACGAGATCCTTCGCCTCCTTCAGGCCGAGTGAGGTCAGTTCACGCACGACCTTGATCACCTGGATCTTCTTGTCGCCCGCTCCGACCAAGACTACATCAAAACTGTCCTTCTCCTCCACCACCTCGGCTTCGGCGGCAGGACCTGCGACCGCAACAGCGACAGGAGCCGCCGCTGAAACGCCAAAGACTTCCTCGAGCTCCTTGACGAGCTCAGCAAGCTCGAGAGCCGGTGCTTGCTTGATGTACTCCAAAACCTCATCCTTGCTGATAGCCATCGCGCATTCTCTCCTTCGCTTCTCGGGCACCGAAGAGGTGCCTCCTGTTCATGGGGTACTGGACGTTCAGGCCGCGGCTTTCTGTTGAGCTATCGCGTCGAGGGCGCGGGCAAGCGCGCCGACCGGGGCGTTGAGGATTCTGACCGTGTTCGTCATCGGGTTGAGCATGACGCCAAGCAGCTTGGCGATGAGCTCCTCGCGCGAAGGTAGCGACGCGATAGTCTTGATCGCCTCCATGTCCACAATCGCGTTTTGGACAAACCCGCCCTTAACCTGAAGGGCTTTGTGGTCCTTCGCAAAACCCATGACGGCCTTTGCCGGCGCCACCGGATCATCGGCGGCGAAAATGAACACCGTAGGTCCTACGAGGTACTCATCCATTGACGGCAGTGCGAGCTCTCGCACCGCGATCTCAGCCAGCCGGTTCTTGTAGACTTTCACGTCGCCGCCGACGTGCCGGACCGCGTGACGCAGATCCCGCATGTCGCGTACGGACAGACCGCGGTAATCGGCCATTATCACGCCCGCACTGCCGGCAAAACGATCCTTGATCTCGGTGACCTTGTCCGCCTTTTGAGTTGTCGGCATCTACTTCCCTCCTTTCGTCACGCACGTTCAACCTCCATGCGAAGCGTGGGCCTCGCATCGTGGGCCACGAAAAACGAACGTGGCCCCCGCCGGGGTGCGGCGGAGGCCACGAGCTCATTTGCTCGGCTGGAACCGCGATCTCCGGTTGCCCGGATCGTGCGGTCGGCTTCCACCTCGGCTGGCGGACCTGCTTGGCTTCTGGTCCATCAAGCCCGGATGCCCGGGCGCCTGCTGTCTTCGGCAGCGGTCTGGTGCGATCTATCGTTGTCAGGTGCGCACGTTAGTATGCACGCTACGGGGTCCGTACGCAATCCCCAAAACCGGCTTCGGGCTGCAAACTCATCGCGACGGCAAGTGTCGGCACGACTCGGTGGCGGCGCTACGGCGCAGGTGTCTCTTCGAGCAAGTTGCGTACTCGAAGCGTGTCGACCTTCACACCGGGACCCATCGTGCTCGCGAGCGTGATCGACTTCAAATAGCGGCCTTTCGACGACGACGGCTTCGCCCGGCTAATCTCATCGAGCACAGTCGCGTAGTTCTCGACGAGGGCCACCTCATCGAACGAGACCCTTCCGATGGACACGTGAGCGATACCGTACTTGTCAGCGCGGTACTCGACCTTGCCAGCCTTCAGCTCACCCACGACTCGGCCGACATCCATCGTCACCGTGCCAAGCTTCGGGTTGGGCATGAGTCCTCGCGTGCCGAGAATCTTGCCCAAACGGCCCACCTTACTCATCTGGTCGGGCGTCGCAACTGTTGCGTCAAAGTCGAGAAAGCCGCCCTGGATCCGCTCGACGAGATCATCTGAGCCTACGACCTCCGCGCCTGCCGCCTCAGCTTCGCGAGCCTTCTCGCCTTCGGCAAATACGGCAACGCGCACCGTCTTGCCGGTACCGTGCGGAAGCGAAACACTGCCGCGGACTTGCTGGTCGGCTTGACGGGTGTCTACGCCGAGTCGAAAGTGGGCCTCCACGCTCTCATCGAATCCAGCGGATGCGACCTCTTTGACGAGACGAACCGCATCGAGCGGCGCGTAGAGCTTGTCACGGTCGACTCTTGCTGCTGCTGCGACGTACTTCTTGCCCTTCTTCATGCTACTCCTCCTCGTGGTCTGGCGGGCGCAGCAAGCGCCCTCCCACATCACACGCCCGTATTAGGACGTGAGCTTGCCGTGCCGAGTCACTCGGCGACTTCGATACCCATCGAGCGAGCGGTGCCAGCGATGATTCTCATGGCGGCGTCGATATCGTTCGCGTTCAGATCAGGCATCTTGGTCTCGGCGATTTCGCGGACTTGATCGCGCGTGACTGTAGCCACTTTCGTGCGGTTTGGTTGCCCCGAGCCGGACTCTATTCCAGCCGCCTTCTTGAGAAGCACCGCGGCGGGCGGAGTCTTGGTGATGAAATCGAATGAGCGGTCCTCGTAGACCGTAATCTCGACCGGGATAATGGTGCCCATCTTGTCCTGCGTAGCGGCGTTGAACGCCTGACAGAACTGCATGATGTTGACCTGGTGCTGGCCGAGCGCGGGACCGACCGGCGGCGCCGGATTGGCCTGTCCCCCGGTGATCTGCAGTTTGATAAATCCTACGGCCTTCTTAGGCATAATGTTGTCTCACGTCCTCAGTCATGGCGCGATGCACGGCGCCGTTCCGTACTGCTCACACGTCTCGAACCGGAGAAGCCGGACGGGGCATCACTCCCGTCTCGCACGGTTCCTCGCGTGCCTATACCTTTGTCACTTGATCGAAACCGAGCTCGACCGGTGTCTCCCTGCCAAAAATGGAGACCATGACCTTCACCTTCGCCTGATCGATGTTCACGTCGGAGATAACCCCGTCGAAATCCGCGAGCGGCCCGGAGACAACCTTGACCGCCATCCCCTCCACGAAATCAGTGGTGGTCGTCTTGTGCTTCGGTCCCGTCTCCGTACGCTGGGCTATGCGAGCATACTCCGAGCGTGACAGGGGAACCGGTTTGCCCTCGGCGCCGACGAAGCCCGTGACCCCAGGAGTGTTACGCACGACGTACCACGAGTCATCATCAAGCTCCATCTGGACCAAGATGTAACCGGGGAAGACCTTCTTCTCCGACGTGACGCGCTTGCCCCCGGCCTTCAGTTCAGTGACGCTCTCCTTGGGAATGAAGACCTCGAATATTTTGTCTTCCATGCCCATTGACTCGATACGGTGCTCGAGATTGGTCTTGACCTTGTTCTCGTAGCCCGAGTAGGTGTGGATCACATACCAGCGCTTCGCCATCGGGCTAACCGCCGATCCTGCTGATGAGACCCATCACGTACACCGACGCCGAGTCGATAATGAACGTGAACACCACAAAGAACGCAAGTGTGATGATGACAACGATGCTCAAGTTGAGCACCTCGTTCCTCGTAGGCCACACCACTCGCCTGAGTTCCGACCGTACGTCACTGACGTATCCCGCCATGCGCGAGAACACGTTTGGCTTAGGTGCGTTCGTCGCCTTTGTCATGTCCTTCTTCCGATCGTTGTTGCCGCTCTCGCGACCCTCATGGGAACCGCCGCGGCGCACTCCCGCGGCGGCATATCGTTCTGGCAGGCCAGGAGGGACTCGAACCCCCAACATCCGGTTTTGGAGACCGGCGCTCTGCCAATTGGAGCTACTGGCCTATGCCGCGCGCACGCAACCCCCTACCGCGTCTCTTTGTGTACGGTGTGGGTCTTGCACCACTTGCAGTGCTTCTTAAACTCAATCCGCTCCGGATTGTTCTGCTTGTTCTTCTTAGTCGTGTAATTGCGGCGTTTGCACTCGGTGCACGCCAGCGTGACCAACGTTCTCATTCGTCCTCCTGCCAGACGCGCGCGCCCCCGAACGGTGACGCGGCGCGGTAGGGTACTCTAGCACCCTGTTTTCAGCACTGTCAAACTCGGTACCCCCGCCTTGAGGCGGCGAAACGGGGTCCGGCTCCGGCCGGACCCCGTTGTGTCCGATATATGGTTCCTTGCTACTTCAATATCTTGATAACGCGGCCCGAGCCCACCGTGCGGCCGCCCTCGCGGATGGCGAAGCGCAAGCCCTCCTCCATGGCGATCGGGGCGATGAGCTCGCCGCGTATCTCCACGTTGTCGCCGGGCATGACCATCTCGGTTCCCTCGGGCAGGTGCGCGACACCGGTCACATCGGTCGTGCGGAAGTAAAACTGCGGACGGTAGCCGTCGAAAAACGGGGTGTGGCGGCCGCCTTCCTCTTTGGTGAGCACGTAGACCTGGCTCATGAACTCGGTGTGGGGAGTGATCGAGCCGGGCTTGCAGAGCACCTGGCCGCGCTCGATGTCGGTGCGCGACACGCCGCGCAAGAGCACGCCGACGTTGTCGCCGGCCTGCGCCTCGTCAAGGAGCTTGCGAAACATCTCGACACCGGTGACGACGGTTTTGTGGGTGTCGCGGATGCCGACGATCTCGACGTCATCGCCAACCTTCACGATGCCGCGCTCGACGCGGCCGGTGGCCACCGTGCCGCGGCCGGTGATGGTAAAGACGTCTTCGACGGCCATGAGGAAGGGCTTTTCGATGTCGCGGGCAGGCTGGGG
>JAGXSG010000012.1 GCA_018333995.1 Clostridiales bacterium
GCTGTCGTCGCTGCGAGTGGGCGTGTCCGTACGGTGCCATGGTGCTTCAACCGGACACCAAGAAAATGGATAAGTGTGACGCATGCGCTGGGTTTAGCGTTGCTGCGGGCGTGCCATCTGGCCCTCGTTGCGTTGAGGCGTGTCATGCGAAAGCGCTTGCCTGGGTTGACAAGGGCAGTGATTTTACAGTGGACGCAGCGGAGCTACGGGTGGGCGGTGAGCACCTTGTGGCGAGGAGCGTGCTGACCAAGCCCAGTGTCAAGTTCATCAAAGTTCCAGGAGTTGACTGATCTCGATAGGTCAGCGGCACGGGTACACCCGGTTGGCAGAACCTGCGGGCCGGGTGTACCCGCTCCCGTCACTGATCGGATAGGCGGAATGTTCGGTTGATCTGGAAGAGCACCGACATAATGTCACGAACCTTCGATCAGGCATCGATGCGGATCGATCGTTCTCGGTGCCTGAATCTTGGTTCCCGTGTGGAGTGCATGCGCTGCAGAGACGCATGTGTCGAGGGGCTCCCCGATCCTCAATCGCTAGAGATCGTCGGCGAGCACCATAGGGCACGGTGCGACAGATGCGGTGCGTGCGCTTCTGAGTGCCCGACGGGAGTCATAGAGCTACCGGATGATGGGTATGCTCGACGGTTGCCTCGATTGTCGCGATCTCTCATGCAGTGCTTGAGCGGAGATGGGGACGGAAACGACACGCCGCTGATTGTCTCGTGTGGCGAATCGAGTTCGAGCGGGGAGCCTGGCGCTCACGGGGGATGCGTCTCATGGCTCGATCGGTCAGCTCTGCTGCACCTGCTTGCGACCGTCGGCCGTCCGCTTCGCGTTGAGATTGGAGCCTGCGCCGAGGTTCAAGGCGTGAGGGCACGTGCGTGTGCTGAGAGGCTTACGCGGTATGCGGATTCGTGCAACACCCTGATGGAATCAATCGGGGTCCGATCAAGAATCACGGTGTCCCAAGGCGTGTTCTCGGCCCACTCACCGGCAGTTGATCTCGGAGAACGCCTGGATCGCGCCACGGCCATCCGTGAGGTGTTGCGGTGGGGTGTGACTGTACTGGACTGGAGAGGCGATCGCGATCAACTCACGAGCGCGCTGGGGGACGGGCATCGCGGGTCTGACAAGGTGAATAGACGGTTTGTCGCTGTGCTGGCCGTACGAAACCTGCTCGAACGAACAGGCGGGAGGGTCGCAACGGGTGATGGCCGTGAGGAATCCTCCGTCGGAGTGCTTTCCACCAGGGGGCCAAGAATCAACAGTGAGTGTTGTGTGGCCTGTGGTGCGTGTTCCCTTCTCTGTCCCACCGGCGCCTTACGCAGGATCGAAACAGAGGGTGACGCTGCGAGCGACTGGATGCTCACGCTTGATGTGAGGCAGTGTGTAGGCTGTGGTATTTGTGAGAAACAATGCGAGACTCCCGGCGCGATACGTCTGGCGGATCGTGGGACATCTGGAATGTGGAGAGATAGACCCATCATCTTGATTCGACGCGATCGCGTTGTCTGCGACACTTGTGGTAGCGCGTTTCCGATCAGCCATGCGCCAGTAGACTCACCCGCCAAGGCAGCCCGATGTCCATCGTGTAGTGCGCGGGAGTCTCGGTTCAATGGATTTTACTAGTCGAGCGCGCGAACGTTCTCGCGCACGTTTCACGGAGCGGGGCATGGAAGCGAGACAAAAACATGGCCGCACATATGCGCTTTCGAGCACGTCATCGAAGGTGGCGGCGGTTCTGCTTGTGCTGATAGCGCTGAACGCGGCTCTCCTAGCCTGGCGTTGGGCGTCGGAAGCCAATCTGCCGCCCGGAAGCTACCATGAGTTTCACATCTCCGAGTGGCAACAAGCCAGCATCGCACGTCCCGACGATCCGATAGTCTGGTCAACATTGGGCGGCCTTTATGCAGCCGCTGGTCAACCGAGTAAGGCGCGGGCTGCGTTCACCAGGGCGGTGGAGCTTGACCATCGGAATTCGGCGGCGCAGATGTACCTGGCAGAGGTCGACATGCAAAACGAGGACTACGAGAGCGCACGTACTCGTCTACTGATTGCGGCCGAAGCTTTGCCTGATGGGGGCGCTCACCTGGCGTACTATCGACTGGGAGAGCTCGAAGAAGCGACCGGAGACTTCGAGAAGGCGCTCGAACACTATGAGGCATCCATCTCGCAAAGTTCCACATACTGGAACGCGCACTTCCGGGTAGCTGTGCTTCATGAGAGGGCCGGCAGGGAATCTGAGGCATTGGAGTCTGCGCAAAGAGCCGCACGTCTGGTACCGGACAATGACGAAGTGCGTGAGATGCTGTCCCGACTTCGAACAACCCCGTGATGCATTCGATGGGCGGCCGACACCGATCAGGAGACTGAATGAGTACTGAGGATCAAGCCGACATACAAAAACGGCCGGAAGCTGCACTTCAGGACTCACGCCAATCACGGAAACGCGCACGTGGCTGGATCATCGTCTTGCTGCTACTGCTGTTGCTGCTCACTTGCGTGTTTATGCAACTCTTGTTTCCTAGCAGACGCGGGCCGCTGGTGACCACGCCCGCCGAGGGACTCGTCCCGGTCTTCAGCATCTATGGACTCAACGAACCCAGAGGAGTCGCATCGTTGCCGGACGGACGGGTCTTGATATCTGATACTGGAGCCCAGCGGGCGTATATCTACGACTCAAACGGAGTGCTTGTGACACGCCTGGGAGGAGAGCTTCCGGCAAATCGTGTCTTCTCGGTCACGGGGTCGATGTATCAAGACGGCGTGGCGTACATATGCGACTGGGGTCTCAGGCGGGTATGGATGTTCGCAGAGGATGGCTCTGTAATCGGACACTTTCCGGAAGACCCATTGGCATCCGTCTATGGCGAAGGGGGATTCTTTCCCTATGACATCGATCGCATGGGCGATGAGTATCTCGTCGCCACTAGGACAGGGGTATTCCGGTTCGACCAGGCTGGAGCGTTGATCGGAAGATTCGACAGGGGCGAAGTGGATGGCTTCGCTCCGAGACACATCACTGGACTGGAAGTCGATCCGCACGGGGAGTACGTGTGGGTCGCTGATTCGTTCAACAGGCGAGTGATCGCGTATGACCGTTCTGGAAATCCGGTGTGGTCGCTGGGTCGTCCGGACGTTGACGGGGAGATCGTCAGCTTCTTCGGTCTACCCCGCGACGTAGCGTACACAGACAGGGGACTTCTCGTAGCCGACGCGTTCCGGCACGAGCTTTATCTGTTCGACAGAGCGGGTTCCCTCATCGGCGTATATGGTAGACGGGGGACGGCGGACGCAGAATTCAACTTCCCGGAATCGATCTCGATTGCGTACGACGGTTTGCTGAACGTCGCTGATCGTGCCAACGATAGGGTACAGGTGTTGAGGCTAGGTGACCCGCTCGTTCCTGGGTCCGAGCTGGTCGAGAAGTGGAAACAGGGAATCACCCGGTATGAATGAGCCGCGGAAGCGTTTGGGTACCAACAGGCGGGGCACGCATCCATGGCTGAGGACGCTGCTGGTCTTGTTGGTGGTCTTGCTTGTGACGTCCTGCGGTTTGGCGCTGTTGTGGCCTGTCCCGGTAGAGATGCAGGCCGATAGACGTGGTGAAGCGCGTCCGATCGCAGGCACCGGAACTGTGAGCATCGTCGAAGCACAGGTGCGAATCGCGGAAGAGGTCCCGCTCAGCAGCCGAGCGCTTCCGCTTGCGGTGTCAGTAAGGCTCAACAATGCTGGCGCGGTTCGCGCCTTCGACTCCAACTGGGTTCGAATCGAGATTGATGGCACGACGTTGCTCCCGCTCTCGGAGGGCCGGGACGGAGTCTCCCTGGTTGCTCGGGTGCCATCTAGCCTGAAGGAGGGCGTGTCCGAGGCGATCACCGTGGTGTTTGCGGTTCCCGCAGGTTCCACCGAAGCAACCGTCGTCGTGCAGCCAGGGGAAGTGCGGCAGGCCGATGCGAGTAGAGTCGCTGTGAGCATTGTGGCGGTGACCGGGCGATGAGCGTGATAACGGTTAGGGCCCTGTCCGCCACAGTCTGGGCTGCGATTGGCATTGCGGCGGTCGCATCGCTGGTCGTCACCTCTTGGTATGCGGTGGCCGAACAGCGTCCCGAGAACCATACGTCGCAGTGGCAGTGGCTTCATGGTCGAGAGGCCGTTCGAAATCTGGAAAGCTGTAACACGTGCCACGATTGGTTCTCGTGTCAGACATGCCACTTGGCGCAGTGGCCACACGAAGAGGACTGGCAGGAGGTGCACGGACCGGAGGCGCAAAGGCTCGAAGGGCGAGGCTGCTACATGTGCCACAGGGAGTCGTACTGCAACCCGTGTCACGGCGGGGTGAGAATGCCTCATCCCGACTCTTTCCTCAGCACACACCCGGATTCCGGCTATCCCGAACAGGCGTGTCAAGTCTGTCATCTCCAGCGGGAGTGCGAAACATGCCATCGGGAGCATGACGCGCATCGTTCAGGGGGCGTGAAAGGACCATGAGCCAAGGGCGTACGAGGACCCTATACGCAGTGGCCGGGATACTGGGGCTCTTCGCGCTCATTCTCGGTGTTGCCCTGGCTATGGCCATCGCGTATCCGAAGGCATCCCGAGCATTGTTCGCTGAGGCCGTGGCGATTCACCCATCGCTCACGTTGGCCGTCGCGAGGGTGAATGAAATTGGAGACGCGCTACTCCTGCGGGCACAAGAAGGATGGGAGTACAGGTTCGTTGGAACATATCGGAGCGTGATTGGCGTGCCGGTGACGGTGATAGACGAACAAGAGCCGCACGATACATTCCCGGAACAGGAGTGTCTTGAGTGCCACCCGTACTTTCGTGAGCGCCCATTGTTCTCCGTGGTCTACTTCTCCCACGAGTCTCACGCTCCCGGCGGATCGCGTTGTACGAGCTGCCACGTTCTTGACGGCCCGTTGCGCTGTGTTCCTCCAAAGATGTCTGGTTGCGGCGAATGTCATATCGAGGTCTCAGACGGGGAGTCGTGCAACACGTGTCATCCGTACGGCAGTCTCTTCCATGGAGCTGCGCTGGCGGGAGACCGAGAGATCGGCACGCAGTGCGTGACGTGCCATCTTCCGGCTCGGCTGGTGGACGGTGCCCGAGAGATGGGTCTGCCCGCGCTCGATGCGCCCCAGGAGTCCTGCCGCCACTGCCATCAGTCCGCCTTCTGTGGCAGTTGTCATCCCTCAGGTCACCAGAGGACATACGCAAGAAGTCACGCCGCGGAGATGCGCGAGGGTGAAACGACTCCTACGCAGTGCTACGGGTGTCACTCGCCGAGAGGCTGCGTGAGTTGTCACTCTGGGATCAGACGGTGATGTTTTACTTGGTTTGCACGGTTATGACAGGGAGCGATAAGTGATGCGACAGTCGTGTGGACGTGGATTACTCAACCGGCCGATTCTGTACGCGGGTCTGGTGTTGCTCTTTCTGGGCGGCCTTGGGGTGGGATGGCTGGTGTTCTGGAATGCAGACGAGAGGGCGACGGACGGTTTGACACGCGAGGGGGGGCTTGCCGAGGGGAATCAGGCGAACCGTGTGCAGGGCTCGGAAGGTGGGCCCGATGAGCCACCAGATCGCGGCGCGGCGGCCACCGGTACTACTGAGGAGACGCCGCAGGGTTCGGCGACAGGCGCCCCCGCTGAGGTGTCGAGTGACCAGGAGCAGGCAGCTGAGCCTCCGGCCGGAGGCGGCAGTCCCCGGCGGCCAGCTCCGTCTGGCTTCTTGCAGACGGGGTTCGGACCTGCCGCGGCGCAGTCGAACCTTGCGGGGGCGACTCGCATTGGCGAGGTGTCGGTCGATGGCGACACGCTGACTGCGGAGTACTCTGGGGGAGAGGCGGTAGGATTCGACATGCTGTTCTTATCGGTGAAACGAACCGCTTCGGCGGCTGACGCATCGTCCGAAGCAGAGACGCTCATCCACTCGTTTCCGGTGAAACAGCTGTCATATACGTGGGGAGGCAGGAAGATTCGCCAGGCCATGAATGACGAAGGAAGACCGACCCAGTTTCCGCCGCTGGTCTGTTTCGTGTGGACTGAAGGGCGCTTCGCAATCAGGGTGGTCGTTGCGCCACTCGCGCCGGATCGGGTCGTCGACGCACGGCAATCCGCCCTAAAGTTCATCGACGCGTTGCCGTACTAGGGAGGTGAGAGGGCTGATTTCTCAGCGGTTTCCCAAGGCGTACAGCGTTGCGCGGATCACCCTTGCTTTGGCTCTCGCTACTCTGCTGCAAGTAATACTAGTGCCTGAGTCAACATATGCGTTTCTGGCCGAACCAACAGTGACCCCGCTTCTCAATCAGCAGACTAATCCGGTGCTCGGCGACGGATTCATACTATTCGAGCAGCGGATACGCTCCGATGAGCCCGCCGATCTTTGGGCGCTATGGCCCGCAACAGGGGTTCGCGCTGTCGTCGCGGACGGCCCCGGAAGTCAATATGCGGCGACCGCGTTCGATCGCTACGTCGTGTTCATCGATGAGCAACAAGTCGGTCAAACCAACACGTTTCGGCTCAATATTGTCGATATGACGAACCGGTCACGCCGGGCTACGATCGTATCGGCAACTACCACGCCCTTGTGGACCCCTTCGATCAGCGAGGGCATTCTGACGTGGGCGCAGGGTCCATTGGGAAGCCGAGCGATCTATGGCTTGCGGCTCGATCTGGATGGGAACGGGGTTCCTGACGTACTGGAGGGTGGTCCCGTATCCACCGCCGTCGTGTTGGCGGCCGATCCCGGCGCCGATGTTTTTTCTCCGGTCCTCGGGCCAGGCCGCTTGGTGTTCGCAAGTCGACTGAGCGTAGGAAGCGCGAGGATCATCAGCATGTCGGTCAGCGCGGATTCGACGCGGATTGTCGATCCGGGTGGTACCGCTACGCTATCCGAGGACACAGCCAACAGGGATCCCGACCCCGCGACTGCAGGTGTTCTTGCGGTTTGGAGGCACTCGGCTGATAGGGTTCGCATCTATGATTTTGTTGCCGGTACGAGCGTCGACGCGACATCGGGGCCTGGATGGAGCATCGTGGTCTCCCCTTCGACCGACGGCGTTCACGTGGCATGGCAAGCGTTCGGCCTTCCTCCAGGCAGTCAGGGCGACCCGATCCACCAGGTTTTCATGCGCGACACTACCGGCGCGATCTTCAGGGCGTCTCCTGTGCTCGCTAGTCAGCACGCTCCGGCTCTTGGTCGCGGAATACTGGCCTGGGGCGACTCGCGTCAGACGCACACGGGGCAGACCCCGAACCTTGCATTTGTATCTCTTGCCTCACGCAGGGTTCAAGGAGCCGACAGATTCGAGACGGCGGCGCGCTCCTCGGAGCTCGCCTTTCCGCAAGGTTCTGAGCACGTGCTCATAGCCACTGGACACAACTGGCCGGACGCGCTTGGCGGCTCAGCCCTGGCGGGGGTGCTCGACGCACCCATTCTCTTGGTGGAACGGGACTCGGTTCCAGCGGCAACCAGGGCCGAGATTGCTCGACTGGGTGCGAGGAGAGCATTGATCCTTGGAGGGACAGGAGCGGTTGGCGCTCGGGTTCAGTCCCAACTTGAGGGGATGGGTGTGGTCGTCGATCGCCTTGGAGGCGACAATCGCTATCAGACCGCCGAGAGAATCGCCACACGGGTGATCTCCCTCCTGGGAACTCGGCATGACGGCACTTTGTTCCTGGCCACAGGGCGTGATTTTCCCGATGCGCTTTCGGCCGCTCCGATTGCGGTTAGGCAGCGATGGCCCGTGGTGCTTGTCGATCCAGGGGCGACTCGGCTTGGCGATGGTGTAAGAGGGCTCGTGAGGGACTCTAGCTTGGTCATCGTCCTTGGTGGACTCGGCGCTGTGCCCACGAGTGTCGAGGATGAGGTCCGTGCACTTGGCGTGCCGGATGTCGTTCGGCTGGAAGGCCCCGACCGTTACGACACCGCGGTCGCCATCGCCAGGTTCGCCACCACACACACTGCCGTGAGAGAGAGGCATCGATGGGATCGTGTCGGGATCTCTACAGGCACGCGCTTTCCAGATGCGCTTAGTGGGGGGGTGCTTCAGGGCAGGACCGGCAGCGTCATGATGCTCACCCGTCCCGACGTATTGCCCGAGTCGGTTGCGGTGACTCTGAGAGACAATGCGCTCGCGATTGACACCGTTGTCTTTTTCGGGGGCACGGTTGCTGTGAATCAGAATGTTCGCGATTCGGTCTTGGGCAACGTGCGCTAACATTCAGGGTGAGTATCCGGCGGCCATCGCGCTCGCCGTCCCTGATGAAAGGTATTCCCATGGAGTTCACGGAAGTCATCGCGTCCAGACGCAGCGTGCGGCATTTCTCCAACCGCCTGGCCGTCAAAGACGAGGACATCCGCGCACTGCTTCTCGCGGCGATCAGCGCCCCCACAGCGGGAAACATCCAGCCGTGGCGCTTTACCGTGGTGCGTAGCGCGAACGCGCGGGAGCGTCTTGCTGCCGCGCTCGCGCAGCGGTGGGCCGCGGCGGCGCCTGTGGTGATCGTTGTCTCTGTCGATCCGCGGCCGTGCGCGGCGCGCTACGGTGATCGGGGCGAGATGCTCTACTCTATCCAGGACACTGCTGCGGCTGTGCAAAATATGTTGCTTGCCGCGGTCGACAGGGGACTTGCCTCATGCTGGATCGGCGCGTTTGACGAGCGCGCGGTTCGCGCCGCACTTGACATTCCTGACGCGATCACGCCGGTGGCCATCTTGCCGATCGGCCACTGTGCCGAGTCAGGTGCGCGCCCCAAAAGGCGTCCCTTAGAAGAGGTCACCACGTGGCTGTGAGCCGTTTTGCAGCGCTGGCCGAGCTCCGCGAGCATATCGGAGAGTGCCGCCGCTGTCCGCTCGGCGAGACACGCACGCACATCGTATTCGGGGTGGGCCGAGAAGACGCCGACGTGATGCTCATCGGTGAGGCGCCGGGGCGAAACGAAGACCTCAAGGGTGAACCGTTCGTCGGTGCCGCGGGCAGAGTGCTCGACGAGCTGCTTGCCTCGATTGGCATGAGGCGCGCCGATGTCTACATCGCCAACATTCTCAAATGTCGGCCTCCGGGCAATCGCGATCCCCTGTCAGACGAGATCGAGACGTGCACGCCATTCCTGCGCGACCAGGTCCGGCTCGTTGAGCCACGCGTGATCGTCCCCCTGGGCAACTTCGCGACGCGATTCGTGCTGCGGACCGAGGAGGGCATCACCGGACTGAGGGGCACGGTGCGCCACGCGGGCGGCTTCACGGTGTTGCCGATCTTCCATCCGGCAGCGGCGCTCTACGATGGCTCCAAGCATGAAGCGCTTACGGCCGATTTCGCGCTTCTCGGCCGGCTCCTTGCCGAGAATCCCGGCGAGATACCCGCACCGCCAGCACGAGCGACACCGCCGTGAGCGGCATCATCGACAGCGCGGGTTCGAACGCGACGCGAGCGGCTGGTGAGGCGTTGGGGAGAGTAGTCTCGCCAGGCGACGTGATCGTGCTCACCGGCGACCTGGGAGCCGGCAAGACAGTGCTCGCCAAAGGCGTGGCCGACGGACTTGGCGTGGCCGAGGAGGTCACGAGCCCCACATTCAACATCCTGATCGTGCACCGCGGTCGGCTCGAACTCGCGCACTTCGATCTCTACCGGCTCGAGCGGGAGGACCAGCTTGAAGATCTGGACTTCTGGGGAGTGCTCGAGAGTGGCGCGGTATGTCTCATCGAGTGGGGAGACCGTTTTCCGCAGGCGCTCCCCGCTGATGTGCTTTCGGTGGCGCTTCACATCAGTGGTGATGAGTCACGCACGATCAGTGTCACGCCATCGGGTCCGGTGAGCGCGGCGCGCGCTTCAAAGTGGCTCGCGGCGTGCGACGCGATAGCCAGTCTCGTGGTTGTCGGCGGCAAGGGAGGGCGGTGACGGTGGCGTTCGTGCTCGGCATCGACACCGCAACTGAGCGGACCGTGATCGCGCTCGGCGAGCGGGAGCGTGACGGCGCGCGGATCGACATGCGCGCCGCTGCCGACATCGACGCGCCGCGCGCCGCGCTCGGCCGCCTGCTTCCGGCGTGCGACGAGATGCTGCGCCGGGAAGGGCTTGCGGTGAGCGACATCACGGAGGTCGTCGTCGGACGAGGACCGGGCTCGTTTACCGGGGTGCGCATCGGTGTCGCTACGGCGAAAGGGCTCGCGCACGGGCTCGGCGTCCCGCTGTACGGCGTGGGCACGCTCGATGTTGTCGCGTGGGGATACGCACGCGCCCCGAGCGCCTACGTGGCGGATGAAACTTCGCACGGCGGGCTGCTTGGCGTGGTGGGCGATGCCATGCGCGGTGAGGTCTACGTCGCGCTCTTCGAGGTGGTTGAGGGAGCTGTCTCGCGCCTCGAGCCGGACCGGGTCACGACGCCAGCTGAGGCGGCCTGCGAGTGGGCTTCGCTCGGACGGCCGGTCACACTCGCTGGTGACGGGCTCGCCAAGCACGGAGCGGTGTTCGCCGAGGCGTTCGGTCCGCGCCTGCGGCTATCCGCCGAGTCACACTGGCTCCCGGCGGCATCCGGCCTGCTCGCCGCCTTCGAGCACGCGTGGGCGGCAGGGGAGGCTGGCAGCGGCGACGTCGGCGCCCTGCTGCCGACATATCCGCGCCTCTCCGACGCCGAGGAGGCCGAGCGGGCACGAGGGGAGGCTCCGCCGCGATGAGCGTCACGGTCCGCGCGATGGCCCACCGTGATCTCGATGCGGTATGCGCGCTCGAGGAGGCGACGTTCCCGCGACCCTGGTCGCGAGCGTCCTTCGCCGGTGAGCTCGCCAGGCCGGGGTCGCGAGGTTGGTTCGTCGCCGAGGAGGGCGGCGCGTTCGCTGGTTCAGGTGGCGTGATGGTCGTGGGCACCGAGGCCCACGTGATGAATCTTGCGGTCGCCGAGGAGTACCGTCGTACCGGAGTGGCGTCGGCGCTCATGGCGGCGATAGTTGAGCGCGCCGTGGCACTCGGGGCATACACGCTCAAGCTTGAGGTGCGGGAAACGAGTGGAGAGGCGGTCGCGTTTTACCGGGCGCTCGGTCTTGTGGTGACCGGCCGCCGGGTCGACTACTACGGTCCAGGAGAAGACGCGATCATCATGTCCGCGCCGCTTGCGGACGTGGAGCGCGTGCTCACACAGCGCGCAGCGGCACGTACGGCGAATGGTCCGTGGCCGCGCGGCACAAACGAGATCGTGCTTGCCATCGAGACCTCATGCGATGAGACAGCCGCCGCTGTCATGCGCGGCGGTACCGAGTTGCTCTCGAACGTGGTCGCAAGCCAGGTTGATTTCCACTCGCGCTTTGGCGGTGTCGTGCCCGAGATTGCGTCGCGCAAGCACATCGAGGCAATCGTGGGAGTCGTCGAAGAGGCGCTCGACCGCGCGCAGGTGACCGTGCGCGATCTTGACGCGATCGCGGTCACGTACGGCCCCGGGCTTATCGGCGCGCTCGTGGTGGGAGTCGCGTACGCCAAGGGGCTCGCGATGGCCACCGGGGCGCCTCTCGTGGGCGTCAATCACCTCGAAGGCCACATCTTCGCCGCCGTACTCGATGATCCCGCTGTGGCACCGCCGATCATCGCGCTTGTCGTCTCGGGCGGGCACACCTCCCTCGTGCACGTACCAGAGTGGGGTGTCTACCGAACGCTCGGCCAGACGCTCGACGACGCGGCCGGCGAAGCGTTCGACAAGGTCGCCAAGGTGCTCGGCCTCGGCTATCCTGGCGGCCCGGCCATCTCGAAGCTCGCCGCCACCGGAGATCCGGCCGCCATCGACTTCCCTCGCGCGATGATGCGATCCGGTGACTACCGCTTCTCGCTCTCCGGTCTCAAGACCGCGGTCATCAACCACATTCGTCACGAGCGTGAAGCGGGTCGCGAGATCGACGTGCCTGATCTCGCCGCGTCGTTCCAGGCGGCCGTGATAGACGTGCAGGTCGCCAAGACCGTCCGTGCCGCCGAGGAGTACGGTGTGCGCACCGTCTGTCTGGCTGGCGGTGTGGCCGCGAACCCGTCGCTGCGCGAGTCGCTTCGCTCCGCGCTTGACGAGAAGGGCATTGCGCTTGCGGTACCCGCACCTGCGCTGTGTACCGACAACGCCGCAATGATCGCGGTCGCTGGCACCTGGCTGCTAAGGCGCGGCGATCGGCTCGGGCTTGCCGCGGAAGCGGTCGCTGACCTGACGCTCGGCTGATTTGCGCGGTACGCACTCTCCCGTTTTATGGAGCACCCCTCGAGGGCGATCCGGTTGTGTCCGTTTATCCGCGATGGGGAATATCCCGTTTTGGCACGCGCGTGTCAGTAGCGGGCTTTGCACCGGTTGGGAACGGGGAGTATGCCCGCGTAGATGAGAGGAGTGTGGAGCATATGAGGGGCAGACAACGGTGGGCAAGGACATCGCTCGTTGTGATGTTAGCGGTGTTCATGCTCGCGAGTATGCCGGGGCTCGGTGCGGCCGGGGGTACGAAGGACGGAGGTGCGACCATCCAGCCGCAGGCCGCGGTCGTGTACGCGGATGCCTACGAACCTGACGACACGTTCGCCACAGCGTACGAATTCGATCCGGCACTCGACGGGAACACGTACTCTTCGTACCGCTCGTTCCACGGCATGAACGAATCGGAAGACCAGTGGGATACCGTCAAGGTGACGATCGATGAGACAGGGACCCCGATCTGGGTGGAGGCCGTGTACGCCTCCGGGTTCTCAGACACTGAGATCTATCTCTACGACAGCGAGGGGACTTTTCTCAGGTACGCTGACGACAACGATTTCTGGAACAGCGGGTACTCGGACTCGATGTATTATCGCGCGCCCTCTCCGGGGATCTACTACATCCAGATCGGCGGCCGTGGTCATCTGTGCGAGTATGAGCTCCACATCACCTTAGGCGACGCTCGTCGCGTGTGGGGCGAGAACCGGTTTGCGACAGCCGCTGAGGTTTCGCGGCTGCAGTGGGATGACACACAGAACCCAGTTCCCGGGACGGGCATCGGCCCCTCAGACATCGTGATCGTGAATGGGAGCAATCCCGCTGACGCCTTAGCTGGCGGCCCGATGGCGACTCAGCTCGGCGGCGTGTTGCTTCTCACGCACAAGGATCACCTGCCGTATGAGACGTGGGACGAGATATGGCGTGTGACTGAGTCGAGGTACTGGGACGAGGACGACGTCAAGATCTGGGTGCTCGGCGGCGAATCCGCGGTGAGCGAGGAGGTCTTCGACGAGCTTGCGAACATCCGCAATATCTCTGAGATCGAGCGCATCGCTGGGGCCGATCGCTTCGAGACGGCGGCCGCTGTTGCGACCGCGACAGCCGAGGCGGGACACATAGGCGGCACGGCGTTCATCGTGAACGGCCACTCGTGGGCGGACGGCCTGGCGGCTGCGCCGGTCGCGGCCAACGAGCGGAGCCCTGTGCTCATGACCCACAAGGACCATGTGCCTCAAGTCACCATGGACTGGCTCATGGGTAACGCGATCACCAACGTCGTAGTGGTCGGCGGCGAGGGTGCCGTCAGCTCAGCGGTCTTTGATGAGCTCGCCACTGAGTTTGTTGTCGAGCGTGTGGCGGGTGCCAACAGGTATGAGACCGCGCTTGCTGTCGCGCGGTGGGGGGTGGCCAATGCGGGCATGAGCCCGCATCTCGCGACCGTCGTGTCGGGCGAGAACTTCCCCGACGCGCTTGCGGCGGCTCCGATCAGCTGGTGGACGGGCGCACCCGTGCTGTTCACATCGAAGAATTCGTTGCATCAAACGGTAGTCGACTACTTCCACACAAACGGAGCTATCGGTAGCATTATAGGGGACGGGATCGGTTGCTACCTGATCGGCGGCCCAGGCGCGATCAGCGAAGCTGTCTACGAGGCGTTCCGCGACCTTTGGCAGACGATTCCTCCACCGGATTAGCGGCCCGTAGTCTCATTCTTGCGCCGTTCGAGGGCCGGGCCAACTGTCCGGCCCTCGTCGCGCTTCCTGGTATACGTTTTTGACCTATGCGGCCCGCACTCACGTGCGTCGGTAAAATGCCTGTGAAACGGGGTTGAAAGCCGAGAGCGGGAGGGATAGAATCCCTACGTGTTGGCACTCGGATAAGGAGAGTGCTAGCAGGCGGCATATCCGGCTGCGAAGTGGGGTACATACCTGTTCGCGGTTCGCCGCGCGATGGGGTGCTGCATCAAGCGTCGTAATCCCGTCAGCACAGTAGGAAGTAAGTCATGCCGGTTCGATAACACAGGAGGGCAGCACATGAAGCTCAAGCCGCTGGGCGACCGAGTGGTCGTCAAGGCCGCCGAGGCCGAGGAGCAGACCAAGAGCGGTCTGTACATTCCCGACACCGCCAAGGAAAAGCCGCAGAAGGGTACCGTCATCGCGGTGGGAGAAGGTCGTTTCGAAGACGGCGCGCGCGTGCCGCTCGACGTCAAAGAGGGCGACACCATCATCTACAGCAAGTACGGCGGTACTGAGATCAAGCTTGATGGCGAGGAGTACATGATTCTTTCCGAGCGCGATATCCTCGCGGTCGTCGAGGGTTAGTCGCAAACGCAAAGCCCCCGCCAGTCCACCCACCGATCCAAGGAGGAGATATCTTAGATGGCTAAAGAGATCCGGTTCGACGAGGAGGCCCGACGCGGCCTCGAGGCCGGCGTCAACAAGCTGGCCGACGCGGTCAAGGTCACTCTCGGCCCCAAAGGCCGCTACGTTGTGCTCGAGAAGAAGTTTGGCGCGCCAACTATCACTAACGACGGCGTTACCATCGCAAAGGAGATCGAGCTCGACGACGCGCTCGAGAACATGGGCGCTCAGCTCGTCAAAGAAGTCGCGACTAAGACCAACGACGTCGCGGGTGACGGTACCACCACCGCGACCCTGCTCGCACAGGTTATCGTTCGCGAAGGCTTGCGCAACGTTGCCGCTGGCGCAAATCCGCTCGCCATCAAGCGCGGTATCGAGAAGTCCGTCGAGGTCGTCGTTGAGGCGATCAAGTCCAACGCGAAGGAAATTGAGGACAAGGAGGAGATCGCCCACGTCGGCGCCATCTCCGCGGCCGATGAGGTCATCGGCAGCAAGATAGCCGAGGCGATGGAGGTCGTGGGCAAAGACGGTGTCATCACTGTCGAGGAGTCGCAGACCTTCGGTATCGACATTGAGACCGTCGAAGGCATGCAGTTCGACAAGGGCTACATCTCGCCGTACATGGTCACCGATCCCGACCGCATGGAAGCGGTGCTCAACGACCCGCTCATCCTCATCGCAAACAGCAAGATTGGCTCGATCCAGGATCTGCTTCCTGTCCTTGAGAAGGTCATGCAATCCGGTAAGCAGCTTCTCATCATCGCCGAGGACGTCGAGGGTGAGGCGCTTGCCACGCTCGTCGTCAACAAGCTTCGCGGCACGTTTACCTGCGTCGCGGTCAAGGCGCCGGGCTTTGGCGACCGCCGCAAGCGCATGCTCGAGGACATCGCTGTCGTCACGGGCGGCAAGGTTGTCTCCGAGGAGCTGGGCATGAAGCTTGAGGGCGTGACCCTCGACGTCCTCGGTCGCGCGAAGACCGTCAAGGTCAGCAAGGAAGACACCACGATCATCGATGGCGCTGGCTCCGAGGACGATATCAAGGCCCGGATCAATCAGATCAAGGCTGAGATTGACAACTCCGATTCTGATTTCGATCGCGAGAAGCTCCAGGAGCGCCTTGCGAAGCTCTCCGGCGGCGTGGCGGTCATCAAGGTGGGAGCCGCGACCGAGGTTGAGCTCAAGGAGAAGAAGCACCGCATCGAAGACGCGCTTCAGGCGACTCGCGCGGCGGTCGAGGAGGGCATCGTCGCCGGCGGTGGCGTTGCGCTTGTTGACGCGATGGGCGCACTCGACGGGCTTGAGCTTCCCGAGGAGGAGATGCTCGGCGTCAAGATCATCCGCAAGGCTCTCGACGAGCCCCTCAAGACCATCGCGTCCAACGCCGGATTCGAAGGCTCGGTCGTGGCCGAGAAGGTCAAGGCTCTCGACAAGGGGCACGGCCTGAACGCCGCTACGGGCGAGTACGGCGACCTCATGGCGATGGGAGTCATCGACCCGGTGAAGGTGACCCGTTCCGCTCTGCAAAACGCGGCGTCGATCGCGTCGCTTATTCTCATCACCGAGACCACGGTGACAGACGCTCCCGCCAAGGAAGACGGCGCGTCTGCGATGGGCGGCATGGGCGGCATGGGCGGGATGATGTAGGCTCCGCACGTTTCCCACGCAGTGCACTTGATGACGGGGTCCCGGGCTACCAAGCTCGGGACACCGTCCTTTTCTTGCCTTTCTGCCTCTCTAGCCGGCGGGGTCCCGGTCCGATACAGTAAGCGAGACCACCCCGGACCTGGAGGGATCCGATGAATGCGGAGTTCATGCGTGAGTGGACGCGACTGAAGTCCGAGCACACGCACGATCGAGACCCGGCCAACAACTATGGCTGTTTCAACGTGGAGGCGTGCCGGAACTGTAACTACGTCTACAACTCCCGGGCGTGCATCAGCTGTCACAACAGCGATTCGATAATCGAGTGCGTGCAATGCGTCGACTGCCGGGATTGCGCATTTTGCGTGGGACTCAATGGCGCGCGCTTCCACATCCTCAACAAGGAGTACTCCGAGGCTGAGTACTACGCGAAGCTCGCCGAGTACGGCATCGACTGGAACGTCGAAGCGTTTGACGATTTTGCGATGTAGAGTGAATTAGCCGAGAGCGACTCGGGAACGCGCACGTCGCGCGTCGATGATTTCCCTGTACAGGTCGAGCGTTATATCGGCGGCCAGCGTGATGTCGTAGCTGGCGGCCGCGTCTTTCGCTTGCTCGCTCAGCCGCAGACGGAGCACCTCGTCGCTTGCCATTCTTTCGATGCAGTCGGCGAGTGCGGGAGCACTATCATCGCTGAGCAGCCCGGTTGAGCCGTCAACGACGACGTCGCCGACGCCGGGCGACCGGACGCCCGCCACAGGCAGACCGGCGGCGGCGGCCTCGAGAACGACGAGCGGGTACGTCTCAGATGTCGACGCCGTGACGAAGAAATCACACGCGGCAAGGTACCCGGGGACCAGCTCGTACGGTGTCTCACCGACGAAGTTCGCTCGATGGGCAAGACCGCGCTCCGCGAGCGTCCTTTCGGCGCTGCCTCGTTCCGGCCCTTCACCAAGCAAAAGCACGTGAAGCTCCGGGCAGCGCTTAGCCGCGATTGCAAACGCCTCGATCAGGGTCTCGATACTCTTCTCCTTGCCCATGCGGCCGAGATAGACCATCACCGTCGCGTGTTCAGGGAAGCCGAGCTCAGTCTTAGTGCGAGGATCGCTCGGCTGGGAAAACGGGCGCGTGTCGATAGCGTTATGAACGATGACCGCTTGATTCGTGACGCCAAAATCGGCGAGCCAATCAGCCAAGCCCTTTGACGGGGCGAACACGCCGTCTGTCTTCTCGGCGAACCAAGAGAGGTAGCGCCTGAGGTAGGCCATCCTGACGGTACGGGGAACAAACCCCGCGTACGCGTCCGAGTAAAGGTCGTAGCGTGTGTGATTGGTGAACACCACCGGTACACCAGCGGGTGAGCAGTACTTAAGGGCGAGACGTCCGCTCACGAACGGGTGGTGCGCATGGGCGATGTCGAGAGTAGGGATCAGCCGCTTGATGTCGGAGCTGTGGTCGACACCGAACTGGTAGCCGGTATCACCGAACGCGAGGCCCCATGAGCGCATGACGTTAGGCTCGTCGTCGTGGTGATCACGGTTGCCGAAGGTGATGACGAACACCTCGTGCCCGCACTCCTCAAGTCGGCGCTTGTGAAGTGCGATGCAGTTGGTGACGCCGCTGATGTGCGGCTTGTACATGTCAGCGAACATGCCGATACGCACGAATCGGTCCTCTTCGTGTGTGGCGGCGGCGAGCGCCGTCCAGTAGAGTACGTACGGTGTTTCCCCCGGCAACTCTATCAGTATCAATCCGAGGAGTCATCCCGTGTCGCGGCGAACTACCCCTTCGCTACCATCGAGCCCAATGTCGGGGTCGTGCCGATCGCAGGCGCGCGCTCACCGTTCGAGGGACTTGCGGATCATCCAGTCGGTCTGATGCGCGATGCTCGCGGGTCCGCCCACAACAGTAGGATCTGCGACGCGCGCGGCGTTGTTGACAAGGAAGCGCCGCGTATGGGGCGAGATCAGGCGATCCCCCACAAGTAGGAGCGGGCGGCGTTGTGTGGCGGCGAGCGCACCGGCTGTAAGCGCGTCGGGGAAGAGCTGGCCTGTCGCCACGAGCGGGTTTAGCGATCCTGCACCGGCGTAGCGCTCCACCACGCGGACGTTCGTCGCCCAGCGGTCGGTGCCGGCGACGCGAATGACCTGCGCGGTCTGACCGAGTTCGGTGGCGACGGCAGCGCTCACGGCGCCTGTGCCGCCGATGATTTCGAACCGGGTGATCCGTGCGGCGTTCTCGGTGATGAATTGCCTGGTGGCTTCAGGCACCGCGCTGGTTTCGACGAGGAGTATCGGCATGCCGGCCATTCCCGCAAACGGGGCGATCGAGAGCGCGTCGGCGTAGCCCTGGCCCGACGCTATGATCACGCGTCCATCAGCTGGCACGCCCACCTGGCGGGCTATGGCGGCCGCGGTCTCGTAGCGCGTCTGGCCAGCGATGCGGTCGACTGTGACGTCAGCCGGCTCGCGACCGGTCGCTTCCACGGCGCTCGCCACCGCTGTCGTGCTAACCGCCGCCTCCCCTCCGAGCACCACGATGCGCGTGGGTGCTTGAGCGGCGATTCTCGTGCGTGCGCTGGGGTGGAGGTCTTCTGGCGTGGTCAGCAAGACGGGCGCGCCCAGCCTTCGCGAAAGGGGGACGCCTGATAGCGCGTCGGGCCACGACGTGCCCGACGTGAGAATGACGGTGTTCGTGCTGAGGGGCCACCCGGCATCGGCTATCGCGCGCGCCGTGTCAAAGCGGTTCTCTCCGGCGATGCGTGGATAGACGCGGGTGAACGGTTCAGAGGCCAAGAACAGTTCGATGCCGCGTGCGATGCCGCGTGCGGCGCGGCGCTGGAACGCGGGATCCCTGAGACGCTTGAGGTCACTTGAGTTGCTCATGAAACCGGTCTCGACAAGAATGGCTGGCATGTTCGACCAGCGCAATACGTAGAACTGCGCGGTCTTGACCCCTCGGCTTGCGAGTCCCGTCTCCGCGATGTACTCCCGCTGCACGAACTCTGCGAGCCGGGCCGAGAGGAGCCGGTCGGTTGTGCTCTGGTTGCGCCAGAACGTCTCCGCGCCGTTGGCCGAGGTCGCTACCGCCGCGTTCGCGTGGATCGACACGAAGACGTCAGCACCCCAGCGGTTGGCCGTGTCGCAGCGTGCCTGCAAGTCGTCGAAGACGTTGAATACGCCGTTCGTCGCGTAGACGAGGCGCGAGTCCTCCGTGCGCCACGTGGGGATGTCTGCGCGCGTCGTGTTGACATCAGCGGTGCGGCTCAGAGCGGTTTGGTGTCCGCTCTGACGCAGGATCGTGTCGAGTTCGCGCGCGATCGCAAGGTTGATGTTCGCCTCGGTGACGCCGCCGTAGACCGCGCCCGGGAACGAGCCGCCGTGACCCGGATCGATGAAGACGCGCCCAGCCCAGGCGAGATCAGCGGCACCGAACAGGGCACCGGCAGAGAGCGCCACGACGCAGAGCGCCCGCGTTAGACGGCCGAGTTGCTGTGACATTGGCTGCATGGCTCCGGTCGTCTGGTTCTCGGAAGGTGTCCGCTTGTCCCGCTGGGCGGCACACGAACGCCTCCGGCCGAAAAGGTTCAGCTTCTATTTTGCAGCGGTTCACGCGCGCGGTCAAACCGCATAGAATACAGGGACTCCCGAGCCAGAAGAATCCGGGGCATACGCGTACACGTGACACGAGAAGGCGGCGAGAGCTCATGGAGATCGAGATCGGACGTGGCAAGACTGCCCGCAGGGCGTACGGATTCGATGACGTGGCCATCGTGCCTTCCCGTCGTACGCGTGATCCGCGTGACGTCGACATCTCGTGGACGTTTACCTTCCGCGGCGCCGACTACTCGTTCCCGCTTCCGGTGCTCGCCTCTGCGATGGATGGCGTCGTCGACCCCGCGTTCGCGGTCGCGATGGGCAAGCTCGGCGGACTTGCGGTGCTGAATCTCGAAGGTATCCAGACCCGCTACGAGGACCCCGCGCCGCAGCTCGACGCGATCGCGTCTTTCGATGACGAGGTCGCGACCGCCAAGATGCAAGACATCTACGCCGCCGAGCAGGTCAAGCCGGAGCTCATCACCCAACGTGTCAAGGAGATCAAGGACGGCGGAGTCATTGCCGCCGCCTCACTCACCCCGCAAAACGTCGAGCGCTACATTGAGCCCGCGCTCGCCGGCGGTCTTGACATCCTTGTCATTCAGGGCACGGTCGTCTCGGCGGAACACAAGTCGAGCTACGATGAGCCACTCGACCTGAACACGTTCGTGCGCGACCTCGGCATTCCGTCCATCATCGGGGGGTGTTGCAGCTACCAGGGCGCGCTTCACCTCATGCGCGCGGGTGCCGTCGGAGTCCTCGTGGGTGTAGGCCCGGGTCACGCGTGCACGTCCCGGCGGGTACTCGGTATCGGGGTTCCGCAGTGCACCGCAATCGCGGATGCCGCCGCTGCCCGGATGCGCCACCTCGACGAGACGGGCGTCTACAGCCACGTCATTGCGGACGGGGGGATGCGTACCGGCGGCGATCTCGCCAAGGCGATCGCTGTGGGCGCGGACGCGGTCATGATCGGCTCGCCGCTCGCCGCGGCCACCGAGGCTCCCGGCCGGGGTTACCACTGGGGGATGGCGACGTTCCACCCGGATCTGCCGCGCGGTACTCGCGTGTACGCTGGCGAGAAAGGCACGCTGCAAGAGGTTCTGCTAGGCCCAGCGCGTCAGAATGACGGCACGTTGAACCTGCTCGGGGGCTTGCGCACTTCCATGGCGACGACCGGATACGAGAACCTCAAGACGTTCCAGAAGGCCGAGGTCATGGTGGCGCCGGCGCTTCAGACCGAGGGTAAGGCCCTCCAGCACTCTCAGCGCGTGGGTATGGGCCGGTAGGCGAGACGCGTGACAGCCACCTACCATGAGCGCCAACCCACCGTCATCGTGCTCGACTTCGGGGCCCAGTACGCGCAGCTGATTGCACGTCGCGTGCGTGAAGCCCGCGTTTTCAGCGAGATACTCCCGTACGACATCTCCGCCGAGGAGGTCGCGCGGCGCGCACCTGCGGCGATCATCCTTTCGGGCGGGCCGGCGAGTGTGTACGCCGAGAACGCTCCGCACATGGACCCACGCGTGCTCGAGCTCGGAATCCCGGTGCTCGGCTTTTGCTATGGCATCCAGGAGATGGCGCTGCATCTCGGCGGCGATATCCCGCTCACCGGCGTCGGCGAGTACGGGTTTGCTGAGCTTGAGGTGCTCGAGTCGGCGAGCCGTCTGCTTGCGGGCGTGCCGGCTCGCAGCCAGGTATGGATGAGTCACCGCGACAGCGTGGGCGAGGTGCCCGCGGGCTTCTCGGTCACGGCACGGACCGCAACGACCGCCGTGGCCGCTATGGAGGATCCGGAACGCAACCTCTACGCCACCCAGTTTCATCCCGAGGTCGCGCACACCGAGTATGGCCAGCGAATCATCAAGACCTTCCTTTACGAAATCGCGGGTATCCCACCGGTTTGGACGATGGTCAACATCATCGACGAGACGGTCGAGCGGGTGCGCGAGATGGTCGGGAGTGACCGCGTCATTTGCGGGCTTTCCGGCGGCGTGGATTCTAGCGTGGTCGCCGCGCTGCTGCATCGCGCGATCGGTGATCAGCTCACGTGCGTCTTTGTCGACCACGGCCTGCTGCGCTTGAACGAGGCCAACGAGGTCGCACACGTCTTTCGCGATCAGTTCCACATCGACCTCGTGCATGTCGAAGCCGAGCAACGTTACCTTGCCGCGCTCGCCAACGTGACCGATCCAGAGGAAAAGCGCCGCATCATCGGCGAGGAGTTCTGGAAGGTATTCTTCGAGGAAGCCGAGCGGCTTGAGGGCGTCAAATGGCTCGCGCAGGGTACGCTCTACCCTGACGTCATCGAATCCGGCTCGAAGACCGCAGCCAAGATCAAGAGTCACCACAACCTCATCCCGTTTCCGGAAGGCGTGCACTTCGACCTCATCGAGCCGCTCAAGGCGCTCTTCAAAGACGAGGTGCGCGCGGTGGGCGCCGAACTTGGCCTGCCCGACGAGATAGTCCACAGGCAGCCGTTCCCAGGTCCGGGCCTTGCGGTTCGCATCATCGGTGAGGTCACGTACGATAAGCTTGAGCTGTTACGTGCGGCTGACGCGATCGTGCGCGAGGAGATCCTCGCGTGGGACCGTGACCGTGAGGTCTGGCAGTACTTCGCCGTGCTGCCCGATATCCGCAGCGTGGGCGTCATGGGCGACGAGCGCACCTACGGGCACCCCATAATCGTGCGCGCGGTCGCCTCGGCAGATGCGATGACCGCGGACTGGGCGCGACTGCCGCACGACCTGCTCGCGCGCATCTCCAACCGCGTCATCAACGAGGTCGACGGCATCAATCGCGTCGCTTACGACATCACGAGCAAGCCGCCCGGCACCATCGAGTGGGAGTAGGCCGGGCGGGCGTGCCATCTCCGCAGGACGGACAGGTGAGACAGGGATGAAGATCGGGCTCGTCGGCTTCGCCGGCTCGGGCAAGACCACAGTGTTCAACACGATGACCGGCTTCGACGTGCCGGTCGGGTACGGCGGCGAGGTGCGCCTCGGCACCGTGCGTGTGCCCGACGAGCGGATCGACCGGCTCTCAGCGATGTTCAGTCCTAAGAAGACCACGTACGCCGAGATGACCTTCTGCGACATCCCCGGCGAGCACGGAGCGGAGCGTGCGGGTCTCTCGACGCGCGCGCTCACGACCATCCGTGAGCAGGAGGCCCTCGCGCTCGTGCTCCGCGACTTCGACAACCCGGCGGTCGAGGGTCACGCCGACCCGCTGCGGGACCTGAACGCGTTCTCCGACGAGTGCATCCTCGCGGACCTCGGGATCGTCGAGGGGCTGCTCGTTCGGGCGCGCAAGGAGAATCTGTCGCAGACCGACCGCGACCGCCTCGAGCGAATGCAGGGCGTGCTCGAAGACGGCAGGCCGCTGCGTACCCTCTCGGCCAGCGAGCTCGATCGCGGCCAGCTCAAGGGGTACCAGTTGCTCACGGACCGACCGCTGCTCGTGGTTGTGAACCGGGACGAGGACCGCGCCGCCGAGCCGCTGCCGGGCGACCTGGAGCCGCGCATCGACGAGTTGGGTGCTGCCGGCCTCGCACTCTCGGCGAGCGTGGAGGCGGAGATCGCCGCGCTCGACCCCGGCGATCAGGCCGCCTTCCTCGAGGATCTCGGCCTTGCCGAGCCAGCGCTCGCTCGCTTCATTCGGACCGCGTACGGGCTCCTCGACCTCATCAGCTTCTTCACGGTAGGCGAGGACGAGGTGCGCGCCTGGACGATAGCGCGCGGCATGACTGCCCGCGCAGCCGCCGGCAAGATCCACTCCGACCTTGAGCGGGGCTTTATCCGGGCCGAGGTCATGCCCTACGACGTGTTCATCGCCCACGGGAGTGAGCACGCCGTCAAAGAGGCGGGGTTGCTGCGCGTCGAGGGCAAGGACTACATCGTCGCGGACGGCGATATCCTTCACGTGCGCTTTAACGTGTGAGACACCCTGGTCCAGAGGTAAGAGGGCGGCACCGATTGCGGATCGCGTGCTGGTGAAGGAGCGGTCATCCGGCCCCGACTACGCGATTAGTGAGTGTATCGTAGTCGCGGCCAGGTCAACGCTGCGACATGCGCCGTGCTTCGTCGTACAATACCCAGACACCGCAAGCCCGCGGTACGGTTCGACCACGCAAGGGGGAACCCGAGATGACCGACCAGCCATCGGCCGAGGCCACCGAGCAGATCGCGCAACACCGTGAGCGCATCGACGCGATCGACTGCCAGATCGTGCGGCTCTTAAACGAGCGTGCCACTGAGGCACTTGCCATTCGCAGCCTCAAGCCCCACGTGCACTGGAGCTTGTACGACCCCAAGCGCGAAGAGGAGATCTTTGCCAACCTCGCGCGCTGCAACGAGGGCCCTCTTTATGGCGAGAACCTTCGCGAGATCTACGAGGCGATACTTCACGTGATGAAGGAGTTGAGGGACCGATGATCGCCGAGGAGGCTCCAGGACTCGCGCGCGCAGTAGGCGCGATCGCTCGAGATAGGGGCATGACGATCATTGCCGGCCCGTGCTCAGTGGAGAGCCGCGAGCAGATGCGCGAGGTAGCCTCGACGCTCATGGAGCTCGGCGTGCGGGTGATGCGCGGTGGCGCGTACAAACCGCGCACGTCGCCCTTCTCGTTCCAGGGCCTTGAGGAAAAGGGCCTAGAGCTCATGCGTGAGGCCGCCGATGAGTTTGGCTTGCTCGTGGTGACAGAGGTCGTGGACTCGGCGCACATCGAGATCGTAGACGCGTACGCTGATATCCTTCAGGTGGGCACGCGAAACATGGCGAATTTCTCACTCCTCAAAAAGATCGGTGAGGTGACCGCGGAGTCGCGCAAGCCGGTAGTGTTCAAGCGCGGCATGGCGGCGACGATCGAGGAGTGGCTCCAAGCGAGCAACTACATCACGATGAGCGGCAACGAAAACGTGATCCTGTGCGAGCGGGGAATCCGCACGTTTGAGACGGCGACCCGCTTCACGCTTGACATAAGCGCGGTTCCGGTGGTCAAGAAGCTCTCGCTCCTGCCGATCATCGTGGATGTGTCACACCCTACCGGCTCTGCTGATCTCGTGCCAGCGGTCTCCCGTGCTTCGGTAGCGGTGGGGGCCGACGGCATAATGGTCGAGGCGCACCCCAACCCGCGCGAAGCGCTCTGTGACGGTCCGCAATCGCTCGACATGGCGGGACTTCGCGCACTCGTGGATGATCTTGCTGGTATCGCGAACGCGGTTGGCAAGGCGCTCACTTAGTTGAGTTTGGCCGCCGTGGCGTCCATGCGTTCGCGGCAGGATGGCGCGTGCGACTCGGGAGCTGAAGCGTGATGGCAAGCGGCACCGCGAGGTTCTGCGCGCACTGCGGCGCGGTAGGTGCGCGGCGGTGCGGCGCGTGTCATGTGTGCGGGCTGTCCGTGTGCGACCGGTGCGGCAACATCCAGTTCACCAAGGGTGAGAGACGCCCCGTGCATGACTCGTGCCTCAAGGAGACCAGCGACTCGTTCTCGATGATCAAATTCGTGAAGTAGCGAGCGCGGTGCGTGGAAGCCCATCGCACAATGGCGTACGGCAGCCCTTCCGTGCCTCACCTCTACCCGCTACACTGGCTCTCCCATGACCATCGATCTTCTCACTCTCAACCCTGCCCAGCGTGACGCGGCGCTCACGACGGAAGGCCCCCTTCTCGTGCTGGCCGGCGCTGGCTCGGGAAAGACGCGCGTGCTCACGCATCGCATCGCGCGCCTCGTCGGAGAACTCGGCGTCTCAGCTGCCGAGATCCTCGCCATCACTTTCACCAACAAGGCAGCCGAGGAGATGCGTTCGCGCCTGGGCGCGCTCTGCGGTCCGTGCGTGCGGGCAATGTGGGTACTCACGTTCCACGCGATGTGTGTGCGGATGCTGCGCGCGGATGCCGCACGGGTGGGCCTCATTCGCACGTTCACCATCTACGACACTGACGACGCGAAGCGCATGATCGCGGCCGTGATGGCCGAGCTTTCCTACGATCCCAAGCGGTACCCCGCCAACGCGATCATGAACCGAATCTCGGCCGCGAAAAGCGAACTTATCGAGCCCGCACAGTTCGCCCAGGCGGCGGTGAGCCCGCTTGACAAGGCGGCGGCGAAGGTCTTCCCGCTCTACCGCGCGCGAATGCGCGAGGCAAACGCGCTCGACTTTGACGACCTGCTCGTCGAGGCGCACCGTCTCCTCGCCGAGCACCCTGATGTTCTCTCGGCGTACCAGAAGCGCTTCCGCTACCTCCACGTCGACGAGTACCAGGACACCAATCACGCGCAGTATCGCATCGTGAACCTGCTCGCGGCGCGCCATCGCAATCTCATGGTGGTCGGCGACGACGACCAGTCGATCTACGGTTGGCGAGGTGCGGATATCGGCAACATTCTCGATTTCGAGCGCGACTACCCGGAAGCGACCGTCGTCAAGCTCGAGCAGAACTATCGTTCGACGGCGACGATCCTCGCCGCGGCCAACGCGGTAGTCGCCAACAACGCTGGGCGCAAACCCAAGACGCTGTGGACCGCGAACGTCGGCGGGGAGTCGATTAGCCGCTACCACGCGAGCGATGAGCGCGATGAGGCCCGTTTCGTCGCGACCGAAATCGAGCGCTTGCTGCGCGAAGACGGCCGCTCCTACGCCGATGCGGCCGTCTTCTATCGCACGAACGCCCAATCGCGCGTGCTCGAGGACACGTTCCTGCGCGCCGGCGTACCCTACCAGATCGTGGGCGGTACACGATTCTTCGACCGCGCCGAGATCCGGGATGTCATGGCGTACGTGCGCGCGGTGGTGAATCCCGCCGACGAGGTTGCGCTCAAGCGCGTCGTGAACAAGCCCAAACGCGGCATTGGGGCGTCGACGATAGACAAGATCGAGTACGAGCGGATACGCACCGGCATGGGGTTTGAAGACGCGATGCGCACCGCGGTGACCGCCGAGTGGCTCGGAACCGGTCCGCGCAGCAAGCTCGCGGCATTCATCGAGCTCATCGAAGGGATGCGTGCGCTTGTGGCCGACGGCGGCGACCTGCGCGACTTAGTCGAGGCGATCATCGAGCGTTCCGCGCTCATCGGCGCGCTGGAGGCGGAGCGCACTATCGAAGCCGAGGGACGTATCGAAAACATCCGCGAGTTCTTTGGGGTGGTAGGAGAGTTTGCCGAGGCTCACCACGAAGCCGACTTGGCAGCCTTCATGGAGTGGGTCGCGCTGCGCACAGACATCGACACGCTCGTCGACGGCGAACGGGCGGTCACGATGATGACGATCCACTCGGCCAAAGGCCTTGAGTTCCCGGTGGTGTTCATCGTGGGCCTCGAGGACCAGATCTTCCCGCACGCCAACTCCATGCATGACGCTTCCGGTCTCGAAGAGGAGCGACGTCTCGCATACGTGGGCATCACGCGTGCCCGCGAGCGTCTCTACCTCACCCACGCGTACGCGCGTAACCTCTACGGTGCCACGCAGCACAACCCGCCGAGCCGCTTCATCGCCGAGATACCCGAGGAGCACGTAACCGCAAGCGGGCTCGGCTCTGCGGGCTTGAGTGGGGCCGGGTACGGACGCCGGGGCGCGGGCTCGCGCGGTTCCGGGCATGGCTTCGGGCCATCTGGCGCTTCTCGCGGGCTTGGTGCGGGCGAGGCCGGAGGCGGTCGTGTCTTCGGGAGCGGTCATTCCGTGCGTGCTGAGGCCGCTGCCGCGAACCCCGCGGAGTCCTTCGAGCCCGGTACCACCGTCGAGCACAAGATATTCGGACTCGGCCGCATCATCTCAGTCGACGGCGACAAGCTCACGATCGCCTTCGAAAAAGCGGGTACCAAGAAGTTACTTGCTGGTTTCGCGCCGCTGCGCAACGTGCGAGACTAGACCCCACGACCGCATCAGATCGGAGGTAGACTGACCGATGGGTCCCGTGCTTGTCTTTGGCCACAAGAACCCAGACAACGACTCCATTTGCTCGGCGGTCGCGTATGCACACCTGAAGAACCTCACCGACGCGCACAACGTTTACGTCCCGGTGCGCCTCGGGGCGGTGGCCCCGGAAACGGAGTGGGTGTTCGCGCGCTTTGGTGTGGCGCTGCCCGAGGAGATCATCCACGTGCGTACCCGCGTTCGTGACGTCATGACCACGGATGTCGTCACGGTCGGCGCGGACACGACGATGCTCGACGTCGGCCGCATCATGCGCGAGCACAATGTCCGTGCGTTGCCGGTGGTGGAGGACGGAGTCGTCCGCGGCCTCGTCAATCAGCGGATCCTCGCGGAAGCGTACCTCAGCGAGACCGAGATGCGCGGCTTCGCGGATGTGTCCGTGACCGTGGGCCACCTCGTCGATGTACTCGATGGCGAGTTGCTTGCAGGTGATGCCGCAGCGACCCTTTCGGGCAACGTGCTGATCGGGGCCATGGAGCCGGAGACGATGCGCGGATACATCAGCCCTGGCGACACCATCATCGTGGGAGACCGTCGCCGCACCCAGCCTATGGCTCTCCAAGCGGGCATTGCATGCCTCATCGTGAGCGGGGGCCACAGGCCTGCCGCCGACGTGCTCACCCTCGCCGCCGAGAAGGGCGCGGCCGTCATCGCAACGCACCACGACACGTTTGGTACCGCCCGGCTCGTCAATCTCTCGCACACCGTCGCCGACATCATGGACACCGACATCCTCACCTTCCATCCCGACACACTCCTCGCCGAGGCGGTCGAGGATTTGTTTGGCTCGACGCATCGCGAGGCCCTCGTGCTCGACACGGAGCGCCGTGTCGCCGGCATTCTGACGCGCACTAACGTTGTGCGGGGCGATCGCCGGCGTGTGGTGCTTGTCGATCACAATGAAGTCGCGCAGTCGGCGCCTGGGGTCGAGGAGGCGGCGGTCATCGAGGTCGTCGATCACCACCGGATCGGTGACATCCAGACGACCGGCCCCATCCTGTTCCTCAACATCCCGGTGGGGGCGACCGCGACGATCGTCGCGCTGCGCTACGAGGAACTCGGCGTGAGCATACCGGTCGCTATGGCCGGGATCCTGCTCGCCGCCGTTCTCACCGATACGGTCCTGCTCAAATCACCCACCACCACCGATACAGATCGTGCTGTGGCCGAACGGCTCGCGCGCAGGGTCGGGGTTGACGCGGCGGAGTTTGGGATGGAGATGTTTCGCGCTCGGGGGGCCGGGCGGGCGTTTTCCGCAGAGCGCGTGGTGAAGGCCGATCTCAAGGAGTATCGTGCCGGCGACAATCTGACGGCGATCGGCCAGATCGAGACGGTCGACATCGCCGAGGTGATGGAGCACGTAGGTGAGGTCAGGCGCGTGATGGAGTCACTTCGCGAGGCGCGCGGATACGACCTCGTACTGCTCATGGTGACCGATGTGGTGCGCGAGGGTAGCGAGATCATTGCGGCCGGGAATATCCGGCTAGCCGAGCGCGCGCTCGGCATCTCGCTCGATGGCGGCTCCGCATGGATGGAGGGCGTGCTCTCCCGGAAGAAGCAGGTCGCGGCCCGGCTCGTCGACGCCGCCGGAGCGTAGGAGGCTACGATGAACGGTCGTCCGCGCTCACTCAAGGGAGTCAACCCGTGGAGTCGCGACCTGGGGCCGGGCTTGGCCGTCGTGGCGGCTGGCGTGGCGTTAGTGCTTTTCCTTGGGCTGACTGCGGCGATTCTGCTATTTCCCGCATTCCAACAGACCGATCAGCGCATCTCGGCGGCAGTGCGCGACGTGCAGGTGCCGGGGCTCATCGCGTTTGCGGAGTTGCTCACCACGCTCGGGGACGTTGTGGTGATGGTGTTGCTCACTGTCGTGGGAGTGTTGCTCCTGCTGCTGAAACGATGGCGAGCGGAGGCTGTGTTGCTCGCGGTGACGATGGCCGTAGGCATGGCGGCTGGCACGGTGCTCAAGGAGGTTGTTGAGCGCGCCCGGCCGGGCATCGAAATCGCACGGATACCAGTGCCGGAGTGCTACTCGTTTCCCTCGGGGCACGCGCTCGCGGCGATTCTGTTCTTCGGAGTGATCGCCTTTGTTGTGTTCGTGCGTGCGGAGCGGGTCAGCGTCAAGTTCGGCGGAATCATCGCGTGCACCCTGCTCGCGGTCGGCGTGGCACTCTCGCGCGTCTACTTAGGCGTGCATTATCTCGGCGACATCGTCGCGTCGTGGTTGCTCGGTTCAGCGTTCCTCACGGTGTTTGTGGCCGGGTATGTCTGGCGGGTTACCGCGCGCGACCGATGATAGTGGCGGAGGCCTCGGGCGCGAAGGCGGCTGTGCCGACCGCCGCGGCCCTCATCGTGCCCGCAGCAAGGTGAGGGTGAACGCCGATCCCTGGTCCGGCTCGGAGGCGACCTCTACCGATCCCGTCGAGCGTTCCGCCACGTGGCGGACGAGCGCGAGCCCGAGTCCGGTGCCGCCGCTGTTGCGCGAGCGAGCCCGATCCACGCGGTAGAAGCGTTCGAAGATTCGCGGCACGTCCTCGGAAGGAATTCCGATCCCGGTGTCTGTCACCGTCAGCCGTACGACGTCGGCGTCAGCTCCGATCGACACAGTAACCGAGCCGCTCTCTGTGTAGGTGATCGCGTTATCGAGCAGGTTGTCGAGCGCGACCGCGACGTCGGTTGGATCCGCTTTCGCGAACACGCCCTCATCACTCACCTCGGTGTCGTCGACGAGAAGCGCGAGACCCCGCTCGCTCGATGCCGCGCGGTGCCCGGCAATGGCGTTATCGACGACCGCACGGATGTCGGTCACGCTTTCCGGGGCGGGGGTAGATTCGAGCCGGGAGAGGTCGAGGAGGTCGGTCACCAGGCGGCTGAGACGGGCTGACTCCTGTTCGATCCGGCTCGCAAACGTGAGCGCCTGGTCGGTATCGCCATCCTCGGCGGCGTGCATCGCGGATTCGGCGAGCAGGTGAATCGCCGCCACGGGGGTCTTGAGCTCGTGACTTGCGTTTGCCACGAAGTCGCGGCGTACGCGCTCGAGCCGCGTGCGCTCCGTCGTGTCGCTCACGACCACGAGGGTTCGGCCGTGGCGCTCGGTGGGATTGAGGGGCATCACGACTACTCGCACGGTGCGGCCGGAAGGGTCGGGCAGGCATTCCTCGGTGGTCGCCTCGGTCGAATCGAGGTGGCCCAAGATGATGCCGCGCACGGGTGCCGGGAGCTCAGTTTCGGAAAGCTGGCGGTCACGCCATCCTCGAGCAGGCGGCCGGAACATGAGGCTCGTCGCGTTGTTCGCAAACACGATGCGATCGTCGTGGAGCAGGAGCACGGCGTCGGTAAGGCCGTCGAGGACGGCTCGAAGGTTGGCTTGCTCGGCTTCTGACTCGGCCAAACGGTCGCGCATCTGGGTTCTCAGGTCTGTGAGCGCGTCCGCGAGTTCGGCGAGTCCACCGCCGTCGAGCGGTACCGCGACCCGGAGGTTTCCCTCGGCAATCGAACGTGCTGCGGCAGAGAGGCGTTCGACGGGACTCGCCGCTCGTGCGGAAAGCCGGATCGTGAGCGCGAGCGCGCAGACGAGGGCCGTTGCGAACACGAGCCAGAAGTGTCGCGGGGACGTGACGGTCGTCAACACCCAGCCCGATACGAGCACACCCGCGACCGCGAGGATGCCGGCCGTCAGACGCGCCCGGTACGAGCCGATACGGCGGCGCACAGTGGTGATCACCCTCCGGCGTCGATTGCGTCCGTGGAGACGTCTCCTTTGGGAACCGGGTCGAATCGGTATCCCATACCATGGACGGTGTGGATGTAGTCGTACGCGCTCGGTTCCTCGACCGCTTGGCGGAGTCTGCGGATATGTACGTCGATCGTGCGCGAAGAGGGCAGGAATTCGTAGCCCCATACGTGCCGCGCCAGCCTCTCCCTTGTCTGCAACGTGCCTTCGTTACGGGCGAGCGCTACGAGCAGTTGGAACTCTTTCAACCGTAGCCTGGCGGGCTTTCCTGCCACGCTTACGCGAAGCTCGCTCGGCTCGATGTAGAGGTCCCCTGTCGCGATGGGCTCGTCGGCTGTCAGGACGGCGCGCTCGCGGACGCGGCGAAGGTTTGCCCGGACACGGGCGAGAAGCTCTTCCATCGAGAACGGCTTGGTCATGTAGTCGTCAGCTCCCGCGTCGAGACCGCGAACCTTGTCGCGTTCCTGGTCGAGCGCGGTGACCATTATGATCGCCGTCTGCGAGTCGACTTTACGGAACTGCTCGGCGAAGGAGTAGCCGTCTGTGCCGGGCAACATGATGTCGAGGATGATTACGTCAGGTGGCTCCTCGCGGGCGATCTGCAACGCTTGATAACCGTCGGGGCAAAGGGTGGCGTCGAACCCCGCGCGCCGCAATGCGTACTCGACCGTCTGGCCGATGATGGGATCGTCTTCAACGACGAGGACTCGTGCCATGCTCTGGTCGGTCCTTCCGGTAGGGGGCGGACACGCACATCTTTGCACGGCTTGCGCACGATACAATCCAGTGTAACAATAGTTTTACTCATTGCTTACCGGAGTTTACAAAGGTGCAACCAAACCACCCCTCTTTTCACCATAGCATTCATGTAACCGCCGGACCGATTCCGGTGGGGTGCGTGGCATACTACGGTAAGGAGAGGTATTAAGTGAAAGCGAAGAAGCTATTTTCGTTCGCGCTTGTCGCGGTGCTCTCACTCGGAGTGATGGGCCTCGCGGGGTGTGGCACTGGCACTACGAATGAGCCCGCAGGAGACACTTCGGCCGAGGAACTCACCGGCTCGATCACCGTGGGCGGCTCGGACACGATGGTAAACCTTGCTCAGGCACTCGCCGAGGTCTTCATGGATGAGAACGCTGGTGTCGACATCTCGGTAACCGGTGGCGGCACCGGTACGGGTATCGCCGCGCTTATCAACGGCACCGTTGATTTCGCGAATGGCTCCCGCCCGATGAAGGACGAGGAGAAGGTCGAGGCCGAGGCCGCCAATGGTAGCGCGCCGGTCGAGTACACCGTGGCCTACGATGGTATCGCCGTGATTGTGAACCCCGCGCTCGGTGTCGACGGTCTCACCCTCGCTCAGCTCGGCGCGATCTACCGCGGCGAGATCGTCAACTGGAGCGAGGTGGGCGGTCCCGATAAGGAAATCGTGGTGCTCTCGCGTGATAGCGCGTCAGGCACGTATGAATTCTTCCTCGAGACGGTCGTACAGGCCGAAGACGAGGAAGCCCTATACGCCACGACCGCGCGCCTCCTGCCCTCCACGCAGGCTATCGTCGATGAGACCGTCGCCAACGACGGCGCTATCGGATACGTGGGACTTGGCTACGTTGTTCCGGAGGTGGAGGTGCTCGAGATCGATGGTGTCGCGGCGAGCGCCGGCGTTGTCAAAGACGGTAGCTACACGATTGCCCGTCCGCTGTTCATGTATGCCGCCGTCGAACCGGATGGCGCGGCGCAGGTGTTCATCGAGTGGATCCTCGGTGATGGTCAGGCGGTCGTTGAGGAGCTCGGCTTTGTGACGGTCCAGTAACTGATGAAATCGCCCTTCTTCGAGAAGCGGCGCGGCGGCCGTGTCGGCCGTCCGGTTTCAAGCCGGGCGGCCGACGGGCTTGTCAAGCGCTTGATTGTAATAAACGGGTGGGTTGCGATCGTCATCCTCGCCGCGATATTCGTATTCCTCGCCTTAAACTCGCAGCGGGCTCTTGGCGAGACGGGTTTTCTCACGATGATTACCGGGACGCAGTGGTTTCCGACCATAGACGTACCCCGATTCGGTTTTGTACCTTTGATCGCGGGCTCGGCGCTGGTGACCTTTACCGCGCTTTTCCTGTCCGTGCCAGTGAGTCTTGCGGCCGCGGTGTACATCTCGGAGTTCGCGCCCGGCACCGTAAAAGAGGTCGCAAAGGCGATAACTGAGTTCATGGCGGCGGTGCCCTCAGTCGTCTACGGGTTCATCGGCCTTGCGGTTGTTGTTCCGTGGGTCAAGGAGACGTTCGAGCTCGCCAGCGGGTTTTCCGCGCTTTCCGCAGGCATCGTGCTCGCCTTCATGATCGCACCCACGATCGTGTCGATATCGGAAGACGCGCTGCACGCGGTCCCCGATTCCCTTAGGCAAGGTTCGCTTGCGCTCGGCAACACACGCTGGCAGACGACGTACAAGGTTGTGCTACCCTCGGCGTCTTCCGGAGTGCTCGCCGCCGTGATGCTCGGCATGGGCCGCGCTATCGGCGAGACGATGGCGGTTCTCATGCTCACCGGAAACGCGGCCGTGATTCCGGGTTCGGTGTTTGACTCGGTGCGCACCATCACCGGTACGATCGCCGCCGAGATGGGCAACGCCGTTCAGGGCGGTCTTCATCAATCGGCACTCTTCAACCTCGGCCTCGTGCTGTTCTCGATGACGTTCGTGATCAACCTCATCGCCGACCTGGTGCTTGAGAAGCAGCGCAGGAGGTGGCAGCGGTGAGGAGTGAACGGATCAGGAACGCCCGCATCATCCAGACGCTCGCTATCGGGATTACGGGGGCGGCCGCGGCGTTCATCGTGGGCGCCGCACTCTTTCTCCTTGTGACCATCATCATGCGAGGTGCTCCGGCTATCAGCTGGGAGTTTCTCACCGAGGCCCCCAGGGGGCAGATGAAGGAAGGCGGCATCTTCCCGGTCATCGTGGGGACGCTCGCACTCACCCTCGGGACCGCGGCGATCAGCCTCCCGATTGGGATATCGGCAGGGATATTCCTGTCCGAGTACGCCGGGCGCGGGAAAACCACGCGGCTCGTCCGCCTGGCGATCAGCAACATGGCCGGCGTGCCGTCGATTGTCTACGGTTTGTTTGGCCTTGCGCTCTTTGTCAACCTCGCCGGCCTCGGCAAGTCAATCATCGCCGGTGCCCTGACCCTTGCCTGTCTCACGCTCCCGGTCATCATCACCGCGACTGAGGAGGCGCTCAGGCAGGTACCGTCGGACTTGCGCCAGGCATCGCTCGCGCTCGGTGCGACCCGGTGGCGTACCATCTACAGGATCGTGCTTCCCGCCGCCGCGCCTGGTATTGTGACTGGCTCGATACTTGGGCTGTCACGTGCCGCGGGGGAGACGGCACCGATCCTGTTCACCGCTGTGGCATATTACAAGCGGCAGTTGCCCGAAACGATCTTCACCGACGTGATGGCGTTGCCGTATCACATCTTCATACTGGCTACCCAGGTGACCGGCCGACCGGTCGACATCGTGTGGGGCACCGCTCTGGTGCTCGTGGCGGGCGTGACGGCGGTCAGTGTCGTGGCGGCAGTGTGGCGCTCCAATCAGCGAAGAAGGGTGAGATGGTGACCGATTCCCCACGAAACGACGCGCGCGCGGGCAGTTTCGAACTGTCGGACGTGTCCGTCACGTACGGTCGCGAGACGGCGATCGCGGGTGTGACGATGCACATTTCGCCACGGGCGGTCACCGCGCTCATCGGTCCGTCTGGATGTGGCAAGTCGACACTTCTGCGATGCCTCAATCGCATGAACGACGAGATCAGTAGCGCCTTGGTGGATGGCGTCATCTTGCTCGATGGCAATAACATCTACGCCAAAGAGATGGATCCGGTGGAGCTCCGGACTCGCGTGGGCCAGGTTTTTCAGAAGCCCAACCCGTTTCCGATGAACATCTACGACAATGTCGCGTATGGTCCGCGGACGCAGGGTATTCGCAAGCGTTCAGAGCTTGACGAGGTGGTCGAGCGGTCGCTTGTGCGCGCGGCGCTCTGGGGCGAAGTGAAGAAGGACCTCCGCAAGCATGCGTTCGAGCTCTCTGGAGGGCAACAGCAGCGCTTGTGCATCGCGCGGGCACTTGCGACGCAACCCGATGTGATCTTGATGGACGAACCGGCGTCATCGCTCGATCCGATCTCGACTCAACAGGTTGAAGACACCATCGAAGAGCTCAAGACGTCGGTCACGATCGTCATCGTCACGCATAACATGCAGCAAGCGGCGCGTATCTCGGACAAGACAGCGTTCATGCTCAGGGAGAGCATGGACGAGCCCGCGCAACTTGTTGAGATCGGCGACACGCGCGCGATGTTCACGAACCCTGGCGACAAGAGGACCGAGGCGTACATCACCGGACGCTTTGGCTGATCTGAAGTCACTTTCCAAAACGACAACAGGACGCGCCGAGGGGGGAAGGCGCGTCCTGTCATGTCGTGAGCCGCGTTGCCCGCCTCCGAGGGGGGGAGGAGGAGACGGGTCGCAGTGCTCTGAACGTACGATACAGCAAAGTATGTGCCGGTTCAAAAGTTCGCGTGAGTTACAGAGCCGTGAATCCGCCATCAACCGTGAGCACCGAGCCGGTCACGAACGATGCCTCGTCTGAAAGGAGCCAACTGACCGCGTGAGCGATCTCCTCGGGCGTGCCGAGGCGGTTCAACGCATGCTTGGCCGCGACGAATGAGTGTGCTTCGGATCCGGGCATGACACCGGCGTGCGCTAGCATGTCGCTGCCCACGAAGCCGGGGCTGACAGCGTTCACGCGGATGCCGTGCGCCGCGTACTCAACCGCGGCAGCCCGTGTCACACCGATGACCCCATGCTTTGCTGCCACGTACGCCGGCGCCTGAGGTATCGCCACGAGCCCGAGCACTGAGGACAGGTTCACGATCGCGCCGCCGCCAGCCGCGACCATCGCGGGGAGTTCGTAACGCATGCAGTGAAAGACGCCGTCCAAGTTCACGCTCAGCACCCTGCGCCACTCCTCAGGGTCATACTCACCCGTGATCCCCGCGCTGCCAGGGATACCGTGGTTGTTGACCGCCAGGTGCAGCGTCCCAAACGCCCCGACTGTCGCCGCAACTAGGGTTTCGCACTCCTCGGCGACAGAGACGTCGCACCGGGTGAAAGCGGCGGTGCCACCAGAGTCCAGGATCTCGCGCACCGTCCGCTCGCCACCTGGCTCGTCGACATCGGCGAGCATCACGATCGCGCCTCGCGAGGCGATCTCGAGCGCGACCGCTCGTCCGATGCCGATTGCCGCTCCGGTGACGAGGCCGACCTTACCTTCGAGGGAAGCGCTCATGGTTGTCCCTCCCAGAGTTTGCGCGAAACGTGTTGAGACCGACACCCGCCCGATGCGGACAACGAGCGACCGGTGAGGAGTATCATCGCACTATGGGTCGATTCACGCACTCTCTCGTAACGGATGGCTACGTAACGGTCGACGTCGCGCGCGGGCCTGTGGTTGCGTGCGCGATTCACGCCGGACAGTCGCTGCGTCCGTCGCTGCGTCCCTATGTCGCACTCGACCCCGCCGATCGGCTTCGCGAAGAGGACCCGCACACCGATACGATCGCACGTATCGGGGTTACGCGCGTAGTCGCCCGGCACTCCCGGTTCGAGGTCGATCTCAACCGGCCGCGTGCGGGCGCGGTCTATCGCACGCCCGAAGAAGCGTGGGGGCTCACGGTGTGGAGCGAGTCGCTCCCGGAGACCGAGATCGACCGCTCGCTGCAGCTCTACGACCGCTTCTACGACCTCATGGGGGCCCTTCTCGGCGGGATAGTGGCGCGCCACGGTGCCGCCGTCGTCTTCGACGTGCACTCGTACAACCACCGCCGAGAAGGGCCGGGGGCACCTGTCGACAGCCCGGAGTTTAACCCAGAGGTCAACATTGGGACGGGTTCGCTCGACACAGCGCGCTGGGGTCCTCTCGTAGAGGCGGTGACGAAGCGCTTTGCCGCGCGCGGCCACGACGTGCGCGAGAACGTTAGATTTCGCGGAGGGCACTTCTCGGCGTGGGCGCACGAGATCTTTCGAGGGGACGTGGCCGTTCTCGCGTTTGAGTTCAAGAAGGTGTTCATGGACGAGTGGAGCGGCGTTTGTGACCCCGCGGCCATCGAGCGAACACGCGCTTCGCTCGCTGAATGCGTCGAGTGCGCCGAGCGAGCGGTGACGGGCGGGAATGCCACGTGAGGAGGCCGCGGGAGCTCGGGGGGGAACGGATCGCGCAGATCGTCTCACGCCTCGCCTCTGAATCGCCGGTGCGCCGCTCGCTGCCGGGCTGGGGCCGTGTGCACATCGACAGGCAGCTGCCGTTTCTTGTTGTCTACCGCAAGCCGCACGATCGTCCCGACCCTGGTACGGCCCGTCTCGTGGTCGGCGGCGGGTCGTTTCTCCAGGCGAGCGGTTCACCTGCCGAGCGAGAGACGGTCGCGCAGCTCGCCGAGGCGATCGCCGCGCTCATGGGCGACATCTTCGACGCGTTCCTTATCGTTGAGGTATGGGCCGCGTCCGAGGGCGGAACGCCACCGGGAGACACGCCCGAGCCCGCGTATCGCGTCATGCATTCCGGCTCAGGCGCGCTTGATCCCACGGTCGAAGAACTCGCATCCGCACTGCGCGAGTCCCGCATCGGCCGCCGCGCTCCTGATGTCGCCACGCAGGTCCGCCGTGCTATCGCGCCACCGGGCATGCGGCCGCTCCTCGACGCGGCCGCGCTGCGCCGTGCGCGCGCGAGCATCCTCGGCCTCCAGGTCGCGCCGGTCTACCGTGCGCCTGAGGGTGGCGACCTGTACCCAGCGCTCGTCCGCCAGGTCGCTCGGCGAGTCACCGTCTCGACCGATCGCGCGGCGTACCGGTTCACCCGGACGTGCACCACCGCGCGCCCCGTGCACTATCACCAACTCGGCAGACGCGCGGTCGTCAAAGCGGTGTTCGACGTCGACGCCCGCCTCGCGGCGGTAGGCGAGAGGTTCGACGTGCTACTGCAGGTTACGCCGGTCGACACTGAGCGCGCGTTCGCCGAGTTCAAGCGTGTGCGCTTCGAGCGGGCTCCGTCCTTTCACTACCGGCCGCTTCCCGTGGACCCGGGGCGGCTCAAACACCAGTTGTGGTCGGTCCGCCCGGAACGTGTCGAGGATCCGACACTCATGCACCTGTTTCGTCGCAAGCAGATCGAGATCGACCGTCAGATCACGCTCCTCGCTGACGTAGGCAGACCCGAGTTCTTGCCGGGCAGTCTCCAACTCTACGGTGGCGTCGAGCCGGGCCTCTTCGCGCTCGCCGAGCGGCTGCTTGGTTTGCTTCCTCCCGGCCGCAAAAGGCGGGGACCGTTTCTTTCCGCCGCGGAATTCTGCGGTCTCGCCACCGCCGAGGTCCTTGCGTACCGGAGACAGACGCCCGGTTTCGGCGTGATGCCGGTCGTGCGCGACGACATCTACGCCGGACTTCTCGTGAGCAAGGGCAAGCTGCTCGTGGGTGCGGGAGCGCGCGTGCCGGTGTCGCGGGCCGACGCGCTCATCCAGCACGAGATCGGCACTCACATGGTCACCTATCACAACGGACGCGCTCAGCCGTTCAAGATGCTCTCGATCGGGCTTCCCGGCTACGAGGGATTGCAGGAAGGGTTGGCGGTCCTCGGCGAGTACCTGTGCGGAGGGCTTGACCGCGACCGGATGCGGGTACTTGCGGCCCGCGTCGTCGCGGTGCGAGCCATGGTTGATGGTGCCGGGTTCGTAGAGACGTTCCGTCTCCTGCGCGGCCACGGATTCACCCAGCGGGCCTCCTTCACGATCGCGACGCGAGTTTTTCGGGGCGGAGGGCTTACCAAGGATGCGGCGTATTTGAGGGGACTCGCGGGGATACTCGACCATATCGCGGAGGGTCGTGATCTCGATCGGTTGTTCCTCGGCAAGGTGGCCGAAGATCACCTTCCGATTATTGATGAGTTGTTACTGAGAAAAGTACTCGCACCGACGGCCATTCTACCGCGATACTTACACAGGCCGGACGTACAGACGCGGCTGGCGGACGCCGGTCGCGGAGTGACCGTGATCGACCTCGTGAAAGGGCAGAACCTCAGATGAAGATCGGCTTCCTCGTCAACGACATAGAGACCGAGCAGGCGGGGTACACGACCACGCGCATGGCGATGGCCGCGATCAATCGCGGGTGCGAGGCGTGGATCATGACGCCGGGAGACTTCGCGTACGATCCCGATGAGAAGATCAGGGCGCGCGCGAAGCACGCTCCAAAAGACAAGTACAAGTCTGGGGCCGCGTATCTGTCAGGACTCAGGGGTCCCAAGGCGCGTACCCGCCGTATCACCGTTGATGATCTCGACGTGCTCATGCTGCGAAACGACCCGGCGCAAGACGTTGCGGCTGGTTGGAGGCAGGGGGCGGGGATCGACTTCGGTCGGGTCGCGCTTCGCAACGGGGTCATCGTGCTCAACGACCCCAACGGCCTGGCGAAAGCCGCGAACAAGATGTACTTCCAGCTCTTTCCCGAAGAGGTCAGACCGCGCACTCTGATCACTCGGGACCGGGACGAGATCAAAGGGTTCATCAAGGAGGAGGGTGGCAGGGCGGTCATCAAGCCGCTGCAGGGCTCCGGCGGGCAAGGGGTGTTCCTGGTCGACCACGCTTCCGCCAAGAACGTGAACCAGATGGTTGACGCGCTCACTCGTGACGGCTACGTGATCGTGCAGGAGTACCTTGAGCAAGCCGAGGAGGGCGACACGCGACTGTTCATGATGAACGGCCAGCCGATGCGCTACAAAGGCAAGTATGCGGCGTTCCAGCGCATCCGGCAGGGCGATGACATCCGCTCCAACGTTCACGCGGGTGGACAGATCGCTCCGGCGCGTATCACCGAGGCGCACCTGCGCATTGCCGAGATCGTGCGCCCGAAGCTCGTCGCTGACGGCATGTTCCTCGTGGGCCTCGACATCGTGGGCGACAAGCTCATGGAGATCAATGTCTTTTCTCCGGGCGGGTTTGGCAGCGCGATGAAGTTCGAGAAGGTGAACTTTGCCGCGGCGATCATAGACGCGCTCGAGCGAAAGGTCGACTACATGAGCTTTTACCGTCGCCGGTTCTCCAACATCCAGATGGCGACGTTGTAAGACGCTTGGCCGCTACACGAGACCCTGATCGAGCATCGCGTCGGCGACTTTGAGGAAACCGGCGATGTTCGCGCCGGCGACGTAGTTGCCGGGCGCGCCGTACTCCTCGGCGGCGCTTACGCACGCCGCGTGGATACTCTTCATGATCGTGTGGAGGCGCTCGTCAACCTCTTCACGGCTCCAGCTTAGGCGCATGCTGTTCTGCGTCATCTCGAGCCCAGAGGTGGCCACACCGCCCGCGTTGGCCGCCTTGCCGGGGGCGTAGAGAATCCCAGCGTCGACGAAGCGGCGGATGGCGTCGGTGTTCGAGGGCATGTTCGCCCCTTCCGCGACGACCGTCACGCCGCCGGAAAGCAACTTCTCGGCGTCGGCGGCGTTGATCTCGTTTTGCGTGGCCGAGGGAAACGCGCACTGCGCCGGGATCGCCCACAGCGGGTTGTGGTCGAGTGCCGGGTCGAGAGGCGTGTAGTGTGCTGCCGGGTACTTCTCGGCGTACTCGCTGATACGCCCGCGGCGAACGTTCTTGAGCTCCATCAGGAATGCGAGCTTTTCACGGTCGATGCCCGCTTCGTCGTAGATGAAACCGCCGGAGTCGGACGCGGTGACGGCGGTACCGCCCAGGTCGAGGATCTTCTCAATAGTGTACTGGGCGACGTTGCCGCTACCCGAGACGAGGCATGTTTTGCCTTCGAGGGAGTCACCCTTTGTCGCGAGCATCTCGGCTGCGAAGTAGACGCAGCCGTATCCCGTCGCCTCCGGCCGGATGAGCGAGCCGCCCCACTTGAGTCCTTTTCCGGTGAGAACGCCGGTGAACTCGTTGCGGAGCCGCTTGTACTGACCGAACATGAAGCCGATCTCGCGGCCGCCAACACCGATGTCGCCGGCGGGCACGTCAGTGTCAGGGCCGATGTGGCGTGCGAGCTCCGTCATGAAGCTCTGGCAGAACCGCATCATCTCTGAGTCGCTCTTGCCCTTGGGGTCGAAATCCGAGCCGCCCTTGCCGCCGCCCATCGGCAGTGTGGTGAGCGCGTTCTTGTAGACCTGTTCGAAGGCGAGGAACTTCAAGATGCCGAGATTGACGGAGGGATGGAAGCGCAGGCCGCCCTTGTACGGACCGATCGCGCTGCTCATCTCGATTCGGAAGCCGCGATTGACGTGGAAGGCACCTAAGTCGTCTTGCCACGGCACCCGGAACATGATGACGCGCTCGGGCTCGACCATGCGCTCCATGATTCTTGCGTCCCGGTAGACCTTGTGACGCTCCAGCACCGCGCCGCACGATTCCACGACCTCTTCCACCGCTTGATGGAACTCGAACTCGCCGGGATCCTTCGCTTTCACGGCGGCCATGAACTCGGCAGCGTATCCAGACATCTGGAAGCCTCCTTGTATTCTTGGAAGATGCGTGCAGATTTGGGCTAGTTTAGCGTAGTGTGTTTGCGTCACGATAGAGCGTATACACAGCGAATCTCGAACGTGCTTCGACCCCCAGGGAGGGATCATGCCCCAGCAGCTCCGCCACGATGTCATCAAGACGATAAAAGACCGCAAGATCGAGTTCATCCACTTGTGGTTCACCGACGTCCTCGGTTTTCTTAAGAGCTTCACCATCGATGTCGAAGAACTCGAGATCGCGGTTACCGAGGGGATGGGCTTTGACGGAAGCTCCATCCAGGGCTTCGCGCGCATCCAGGAGTCCGACATGATCGCGCTGCCCGATCCCACAACGCTACAGATACTGCCGTGGCGACAGAAGGGTATGTTGGTGGCGACGATGTACTGCGACATCGTGCGCCCCGACGGCACGCCGTACGAGGCGGACCCGCGTCACGTTCTCAAGCGCAATCTAGCCCGCGCCGCCGAGATGGGCTTCACGATGTACGTCGGACCCGAACTTGAGTACTACTACCTCAAGAGCGACCGCGAGCCCGAGGTCCTCGATCTGGGCACGTACTTCGACCAGACCACCCGCGACCTCGCGGTAGACTTGCGAATGGATACGGTGCGCGCTCTCAAGCGCTTTGGGATCCAGGTCGAGTACAGCCACCACGAGGTCGGGCCGAGTCAGCACGAGATCGACCTGCGCTACGCGGAGGCGCTCGAGATGGCCGACAAGGTCATGACGTACCGCGTCGTGGTTAAGGAGGTCGCGCAGGAAAACGGCGTGTACGCGACGTTCATGCCTAAGCCGCTCTACGGTGAGGCAGGTAGCGGGATGCACGTTCATCAGTCGCTGTTCAAAGACGGGAAGAACTCGTTTTACGACGCGAACGACCCGCACCACCTCTCGGCAACCGCAAAGTCATATATTGCCGGCATCCTGCATCACGCTCGCGGCATGTGCGCGGTGACTAACCAGTGGGTCAACAGCTACAAACGCCTTGTTTCCGGCTTCGAAGCGCCTGTGTACGTCTGCTGGGCGCACCGCAACCGTTCGGCCCTGGTTCGCGTGCCGATGTATAAGCCTGGCAAGGAGAACGCCACTCGCATCGAGCTGCGCTCGCCGGACCCCGCATGCAACCCCTACCTCGCGTTTTCGGTGATGCTTGCGGCGGGTCTCGATGGCATCGCGCGCGGACTTGAGCTGCCGCCAGATGTCACCGACGACGTATACGAGATGAGCGACGCGCAGCGCGCCGAGCACGGCATCACGCAGCTGCCGGGCGACCTTGACGAGGCGATTGTCGAGATGGAGGCGAGTGAGCTCGTGCGCGAGGCGCTCGGCACGCCGGTCTTCGAGTGGTTCTTGCGCAACAAGAAGGCCGAGTGGTACGACTACCACACACGCGTCACGCCTTTCGAGCACGAGCGCTACCTGCCGCTGCTGTAGGGGTGGTGATGCGGGAGCGCCGGTTTTCCAGGTGGTGGCGCTAGCCGAGCCACTCACTAATCGCGCGCTCGATGCCTTCGCGGCTCGCGTCGA
>JAGXSG010000013.1 GCA_018333995.1 Clostridiales bacterium
GGCACCGCTGGTTAGCTACGTTCGGTTTGGATAACCGCTGAAAGCATCTAAGCGGGAAGCCGGTCTCAAGATTAGGTCTCTCACTGGGTTAACCAGGTAAGGCCCCTCGTAGACGACGAGGTTGATAGGCTGCAGGTGTACGCACAGTGATGTGTTCAGCCGAGCAGTACTAATTGGCCGAGGTCTTGATCTCATTCGCGGAATCTTCAAGCGCTATGCAGCTCTCAGGGTGCGGGCGACCGCACCGTGTGAGGTGTTGACAACGGCATATCGATGCCGATGGCGAGAGCCGTCGGATGTGTTCAGTGGCTATGGCGGAGGGGGTACACCCGATCCCATTCCGAACTCGGCAGTTAAGCCCTCCAGCGCCGATGGTACTGCGGTGTAGGCCGTGGGAGAGTAGGACGTCGCTGAACACATCCGGCGGCTCTCTCGCATTCCAGCTCACGTACGTCATGAGAACGGGCTCTTGGCACGGATCTCGTGGGGGATGAACGGTGAGTGCGAGCAGGCCAGTATTCTTGAGCGAGTTTGTCAGGATTATGCTAGAATCCCGCCATGTCCGGTGCGCATCGGCCGTTGAACGGCAAGCGTATAGCGAAGGGAGCTCCCAATGCAGGAGCGTGTTGAAGCGGCTCTCGATAAGATCAGGCCCGCGCTTCAGGCCGACGGCGGTGACGTCGAGTTTGTCGAGATGACCGATGATGGCGTAGTGAAGGTCAGGCTCATGGGTGCCTGCCGCGGCTGTCCGATGTCTCAGCTCACACTGGCAAACGGTGTGGAACGTGTCCTCAAGGAGGAGATCCCTGAGGTCGTCCGAGTAGAGGCCGTATAGCCGTCACGTACGAACTTTGTCCACCTGGCTCGACCGGGTGCCACGACGGAGCTTCCGCTATGCGGGGCTCCGTCGTCTTGTATTGCCATTGCACGGGTTGTTCCGACCGTTCCGTGACGTAGCCCTACCGCTCGTCCACTCAATGCGCATCAGGCATTGACTCAGCATATGGTGTTGAGTTAGATTACGGGACGCAATATATAGTGTTTGTCTACAGCAATGGACTCGGCGACACCCGTCGGGTTCGCATCATCGGTATCCGTTGAAGGGGGCACTTCCAGTGGCCGGCCAGGAACGCACTATGACCTACTCACGGGCGATTGACGAGATTCTCACGCACAACTCGCTCAAGGTCTTGCAGAAGCGATACCTGACCAAGGACGACGAGGGTAGGGCCGTAGAGAATCCAAGCGACATGTTCATACGTGTCGCCGAGAACATCGCTTCCGCTGAGCGGGTGTGGGGTGCCGATGACGCACGTGTTGCTGAGATCGCGCACGATTTCTATGAGCTCATGACGTCACTCGAGTTCTTGCCCAACTCGCCTACCCTCATGAACGCGGGGCGAGACTTACAGCAGCTTTCAGCTTGTTTTGTCCTGCCTGTCGCTGACTCGATGGAGTCGATCTTCGGTGCGGTGCGCGACACCGCGATCATCCACAAGTCTGGGGGAGGGACAGGGTTTTCGTTCTCACGCTTGCGTCCCGCTGGCGATCAGGTCAGGTCAACGCAGGGTGTTTCCAGCGGCCCTGTCTCGTTCATGCGTGTTTTCAATCAAGCGACCGAGGCAGTCAAGCAGGGCGGAACCCGCCGAGGCGCAAACATGGGAGTGCTTCGTGTCGACCACCCGGACATCCTTGACTTCATCGAGTGCAAGGCCCACGGTGACTTCGCGAACTTCAACATTTCGGTGGCGTTGACCGAAGACTTCATGCAGGCGGTTAGGGACGGCCGCGAGTACCAGTTGCTAAATCCGCGCTCAGGCAATCCGGCGGGCACGCTTGACGCGCTCGAGATTTGGGACCGCATCGTCCAGATGGCGTGGGCAACCGGAGATCCCGGCATCATCTTCATCGACCGGATTAATCGCGACAACCCGACGCCCCTCCTCGGCGAGATTGAGTCGACTAACCCGTGTGGCGAACAGCCGCTTTTGCCGTACGAGGCGTGCAACCTGGGCTCGATCAACCTTTCCAAGTTTGTCGCCGCGAGCGAGGACGGTCCGGTTGTCGCTTGGGACCGCCTGGGCGATGTGGTCCACCGCGCGGTGCGCTTTCTCGACGACGTCATTGAGGTGAACCGGTATCCTCTATCCGAGATTGACGAGCTTGCGCGCGGAAACCGCAAAATCGGGTTGGGCGTCATGGGCTGGGCGGACATGCTCATCATGATGAACATCCCGTACGACTCCGAGGAGGCCGTCGCTCTCGGCGAGAAGGTGATGGGCTGCATCGACGCCGAGGGGAAGGCCGCATCGCGTAAGCTGGCGATGGAACGGGGCTCGTTTCCCAACTTTGCGGGGTCGATCTACGACACTCCGGACGGCGGGCCGATCCGCAACGCGACCGTGACGACGATCGCTCCAACCGGCACTCTCTCGATCATTGCGAACAGCTCCTCAGGGGTTGAACCCCTGTTTGCCGTCTCTTATGTCCGCACTGTCATGGACAATGACCGTCTCGTGGAGGTCAATCCTATGTTTGAGGAGGTCGCGGTCAAGCGTGGCTTCTACACGCAAGAGCTGATGTCGCTCATCGCTGATCACGGCACGGTTCACGGTATCGAGGACGTCCCCGAAGATGTCCAGCGTACGTTCGTTACCGCTCACGACATTGCGCCGGAGTGGCACATCCGCATGCAGGCGGCGTTCCAGACTCATACGGACAACGCGGTTTCAAAGACGGTCAATTTTGCCAGCGATGCGACGAGCGAGGATGTCCGCCGCGTCTACGATCTGGCGTATGAGCTCGGAGTCAAGGGAGTGACGATCTACCGCGACGGTTCGAAAGACAACCAGGTCCTGTCGACCGGCCGGACAGGGAAGAGTAACTCCGCGGTTACGACCCCGGTACGTCCCGGAGAGATCGAGCCGCGTCCGCGTCCGCTTGTAACAGAGGGCCGCACGGAGAAGATCCTCACAGGCTGCGGGAATCTGTACGTGACGGTGAACTGGGACGAAGAGGGCATGTGTGAAGTCTTCACCCAGATGGGCAAGTCGGGCGGTTGCGCCGCGAGCCAGTCTGAAGCGCTGTCCCGGATGATCTCCGTGTCACTGCGTGCCGGGGTTGATCCCGAGGCGATCATGAAGCACTTGCGCGGCATACGGTGCCCGAGTCCGAGTTGGACCGAGGGAGGCAAGGTGCTCTCGTGCGCCGACGCGGTTGGCATCGTGATGGAACACGCGCTCACCTATATGGAGACTGGCGAGGCTGGCCGCGGCGTCACCAAGTCGAGCGACACGCTCGACTACCTTTCGGGTGCGTGTCCTGAATGCGGCGGATCGCTGGAGCACGAGAGCGGCTGCGCCGTCTGCCGGTCGTGCGGTTTCTCCAAGTGCGCGTAGACGGATAGGAGCAATAGCCGTGGTCCTTTCCGATAGAAGCATCAAAGAGCAGTTGTTGGCAGGCAGGATCAGAATCGAGCCGTTCGATCCCGACGACATTCAGCCGTCGAGCGTCGACCTGCATCTCGGCCCTTCGTTCATGGTGTTCAGAAACTCGCGCTATCCGTACATAGATCCCTCGCGAGAACAGGCGGGGCTCATGGAGAGCGTGAGCGCTTCTGTCGAGGAGCCGTTCGTCTTGCATCCTGGCGAGTTCGTCTTGGGCACCACGGTTGAACGCGTGGTCCTGCCTGACGACATCGTGGCGCGCCTCGAAGGGAAGTCCTCGCTCGGTCGACTCGGACTGCTTATCCACTCGACAGCCGGATACGTCGATCCGGGCTGGGATGGCCGACTCACCCTTGAGCTCTCGAACGTCTCAAACCTTCCTATCGTGCTCATGCCGGGAATGCCGATCGGCCAGATGTCCTTCATGCAGATGACGACCCCGGTAGAGCGTCCGTACGGCACCCTTGGGCTCGGAAGTAAGTACCAGGGGCAGAGTGACACCACGCCGAGCAGGATGTACAGGAACTTCGAGCAGTAAGGCGCTCCTGTGTGCTTACTCCGGAGGCGCTAGAGTCCCTGCGTTACTTTACTGACGAGTGGAGTAGGCACGAATCCGGCAAGGTACTTGCCCCATGCGGACTCCATGAGCGGGAGCCACTTGAGTTTGCGGTGGATGTTCGCACCGATCTGACGGGTAGCTGCCGCATATGCTTCGAGCACGTGGGACGGCTCGTGGTTTGCGATCATCTCTCCAGCGTAGCGGCCTGAGTTCAGCGCGTATGAGATCCCCTCGCCCGATGTCGGGGACATGAATCCGCCCGCCTCGCCTGCGAGTATGATCCGTCCTCGGCCGGGCACGATGTCGCGCGCCGAGCGGACTGAGAGCGCGACACTCGCCTCGCGCCGCACCGTCTCTCCCAGTTGCGGCATGGCCGCGCGCAGAATGCTCAGCGTCTGGTCCTGCTTGAGGTAGGGACGTTTTGTCTTGGGGTAGTACACGGATCCGACAATCGCGATGTCGTCTTTGGGCACCACGTAAGAGTATGCGTAGGCGTCGCCGATGTTTCTCATGTAGATGCAGTCAAAGTAGGGCGGAAGATCTCCGCTGAGCCGGCAGAAGTCTTGCAGCGTCACGTATGTTGCTACGCTTCCCTCACCAAGCTCTCGCCGCACTGTTGAGCGGGCGCCGTCCGCTCCGACGAGGTTCTCACAGGTTACCGTGTACTCGGAGTCGCGCGACTTAAGCGTCGCGACGACGCGGTGAGCGTCCTGGGTGACCCCGATGACCGCGCATTCCGCAACGACGTCGACTGAGCTTGGAAGCAGCCGGAGCAGCCATTCGTCAAACTCGATCCTATCGACGTTCAGGAAGCGTAGCCCGGTTGGTTTGCGAATCTCGCGATCCCAGTCCACGTAGCGGAAGTTGACGTAGCTGGGGGAACGCACCATCGATTCAGGGAGTGGAGCGATATCGGCCAGGAACTGTTGCGCGAACTCGTTGAGCATGCCCCCGCAACTCTTGTCACGCGGCAGGCGGGAGGTCTCGACAACAAGGACGGAACCGCGTCGAGCGGCACCGAGGGCGGCCATCACGCCGGCCGGTCCCGATCCCGCGATGATCGTGTCGTAGTGCGGCTGTGGCGCTTCGCGCAGTGTGAACATGGGACTCCGGATCCGTAGGAAATGGGCGGTGAACGCAGTGTATGAACGATCATGAGCAGTGTATCATCGGCGTTATCGTGTGCGGGTCGAAGAAAGGGCGGATGCGGTGTCGAAATGCTGGGAGCAGCGTGGATGCGACGATGAGATGCAAGCCGAGTGTCCCCACTCGGCGGTACTGCACGATCGTTGTCCCACCAAGTGTGCGTTCTCGGGGTGCGACCGGCCGTCGTACGAACTGACGACCGACCCGATGCTCGTGTTTGAGCCCGAGATCGACCGGTGTGCGGCAATCCGGGAAAACTGCTTATACTGCGCGTTCTTCCTTACCCGCGGGCCTCGGCTGTAGTCCGGTGGCGGGCTAGTCCATCGCGCGCATAACGAGGCCGGAGAGCAGTTTGGGGTAGAAGTACGTTGATTTTTGCGGCATCGTCTCTCCGGAGAGCGCCACGGCGCGCATCTGATCGATCCGGGTGGCACGCAGGATGAACGAGACGTCGTGTGCCGTGGCGGAGTCGAACGCTTCGTCGGCGTCCTTGACAAACGACAGCCGGTCGAGAGACTCGGGGCGATCGGGGTGGATGCCGAGCAACGGATCGAGCACTAGCTCCTGGAGCACGGCGACGTCAAGTTCCTTCCACGCTCGAGAGCGATCGAGGCCGATCGCGGTTCCGAGGTCGATCTCGTTGCGTACCGTTGCCAGGAGCGGTGGCGTCCCGTCGCCCGTGGCGACTACGAAGCCAGGACGGTTTGCCGCATCGAGCGCTTCGCGAGCTGTCTCGCGCGACACTTCGGTGAGGTCGAAGGAGTCCGTGAGGGCGGCTCGGAAGGCGCCGGGATCGAACTCGCCTGCCACGCGGGCCACTCGATGCGTGGGCAGGATGACGAGTCCCGGATCGTCCATGTTGACGAGCGCCATCATGACGTAGTCGTACGCCGGATTAGCCGGGGTCACGCCGGCCGCGGCGTCTTGGGACCTTCGTTCGTCACGATAGGCGAGCGCGGTTGTGTAGCGGTGATGCCCATCGGCGATGAACACCTGCTTGTGTTCGAGAATCGTGGCGAGACTCGCGATGAGCTCGCGGTCGGTGAGCGCCCAGACATCAGATGTCACACCGTCCGCGTCGGTCGCACTTAGCGTCACTGGGCCACGTGTCGCCTCGGCGAAAATGCGCGCGGTCGATTGAGCCGGATCGGAAAAGAGGCCGAAAACTTGGCTGAAGTTCGCCGCACACGCCTTGGTGAGATTGAACCTATCACCGACGGCTTTGGGCAGCGTGCGTTCGTGCGGGAGCACCACTCCCTCCTCAAATGTGTGAAGCGCCACCTCGCCAATGAACGCTCGGCGCCGGATCTCAGCGCTCTCAAGTTCGTAGCGCTGTTCGAGCACGTAGATCGTTGGCATACGGTCGCGTACTACGACGCCGGAGTCGCGCCACTCGCGCCAGCGCTTGCGGCCCGTTTCGTAGCGGTTTCCTGGGGCGGCCGGATCGAGCGGGCCTTCTGGCAGCTCGAGCGCCACGATGTTGTGCGCGCTTCGTGCGAGCAGCCTGGCACGTTCCTGCTCCCCGATGACGTCGTAGGGGGGCGCGACTAAGGGCGTGACATCAGCGGCCGAACGGGTGTAGGTGAAAGCCTTGAACGGACGTACGCGTGCCACGGGCAGGTCCTCTCATCGACTCGGACACTCTGAAGGGTCTGCGCTCGCCAGGAGCTTGGTTCGCGGCACCGGGCCGGTTCCTGAAGTCTACCCGACGCTGATCGCGTCAACCAGCGGATGCGATGATGCGGAGACGCTCATCGGGGCCGTCAGAGCGCTCCCCAATCGAGGAGCGCTCTCACAGCGACGAAGAAGAGAACGCCTGCGAGTGTCGCTCCCAAAAAAGAGCGCGTCTTCGCGTACACCAATGCGGTAGGTACTGTCGCGAGCAGATACGGGTTGCTGAGCGTGAGCAGGTACTCTCCGTCCGGGCGAAGCACCTCGCCCGCGACGAGAGCGCCCATCACGGCCGCAGGCACGAGGCCGAGCCATCGTCCGATAGGTTCCGGCAAGGCAAGCCGCGATACGATGGCGATGGGTGGGAATCGTACGAGGAAGTTCGCGAGCGCCATGAGAACGATCACCGTCCAGATGTAGTCATCGCTCACGGAAACTCACCGCCCCTATCGTCGCGGCGCCCATCGACGCTATCACGATGATCCAGCTGTCAGGAAGGGGAAGACCGATGTTTGAAAGTGCGGGCAGCGCGATTGCGAGAACTCCCGCGAGCGCCGCTACAGCGATGTGCCGACGCTCCTCGGCAAGCGCTATCAGAAGCGCGATGAACATCGCGGGCATCGCGAAGTCCACGCCCCAGCGAGAGGGATCACCTATCCACCCGGCCGCCAGCGCGCCGATGGCCGTCCCTGCTACCCAGCCGCACCACGCGACAGCGCCTACTCCCGCCATGGACGCACCGGTGGAAAGCGCGCGGCGACGGTCGTTCACGTTCACGGCGAACGTCTCGTCAGTGAGGGTGAATGCGAGCAGCGCTTGTTGAGGCAGCGGCATTCCTCTCAAATAGGGTGAGAGTGTCGCGCCGAACAGGACGTAGCGCAAATTGACCACAGTGGTCGCCATGATGACCGCGGTCACGTCCGCTCCGTCTTGCATCAAGTTGAGTGCGATGAACTGTCCGGCACCCGCGAGAGCCGTGGCGGAGCACACCACCGCCTGCACTGTGGTGAAGCCGATCGTGGTCGCGATGACCCCGAAAGCCATCCCGACAGGAACGTATCCAAGGAAGATGGGCATGCCAAGAGAGGCGCCTCGGCGGAAGCGCGCTTGCCGGGAGCAGGTGCGCTCACGGTTGTTGTCTGCGGCCGATTGGATCACGACGGCGATAGTAGCACCTCTCCCCGCGCAAATGGCAGGATTCTTGCGGTCCGGTTTTTGCGGCCCCGCGGTGCGTGAGGCCGCCGGGGCTCGCGTGCAGATTCCATTCGCGGCGACGCTTCGCACCCTGTACAATGTATCTGAGGGAGCGCATGTCCCGAGGAGGCGAGTGTGGTGGAGTTCGTCATCGAGTGCCCCGTCGACGGACCGGTCGAAGTGTCCCTCGAAGACATCGACACCGTGATCGTGCGTGAATCCGAGAGCGCGGACATCGTCTTTACGTGCCCGGTCTGTGGGGCGGAAGTCAGGGTCACGGTTCGCGTCCCGTCGTTTCTCCTCTCGGCCATCGAGTCACTGGCCGAGGAGAGCGGAGGTCAGACATTCCCGCTCGCGGGCGTGGTCGCGTTGAGCATCGATATCGAGTATGCCGAGGGTGCTGCCGGACTCAACGGACTCACCGGGCACGACGATGGACGCGCCGATGCGTACTGTGAGTACTTCCGCCGCCAGCTCGACTCGATTACCTGCGTCGATGATGTTCTCGCGCAGATCGACTCGGAGACCTGAGGCCTTGTAGCGAACCCCGCGCTCCGAGGGTGCCGCCGGATGTCGGCTGCCGGAGTATGCGCTATCGGGATGCTGTGAATCGCCTCTTGCGGCGGTTTCGCCGCTTTCGCCACTCCGCGATCCATGCAGGTACGGTCACGATGATTCCCGCGACGAACCCGCCGACATGCGCCCACCACGCGACCCCTCCGCCGGCCGTATCCGCCAGTATCGATCCGGCGCCTTGGATCACTTGCACGAGGAACCAAAAACCGATGACGAACGCGGCGGGAACACGCGCGAGTTCGATGATGAAGAAGATGGGTATCGCGACCACCACGCGGGTTCGCGGGTAGAGCACCAAGTACGCGCCGAGCACACCCGCGATCGCTCCGCTCGCGCCGAGGAGCGGGATGTCCGACGCGCCCTCCACGCCGAGGTGCGCAAGGGTGGCGGCGACCCCGGTGACAAGGTAAAACGCGAGGAATCCGAGGTGGCCGAACCGATCCTCGATGTTGTTGCCGAAGATCCAGAGGTAGAGCATGTTTCCAGCTATGTGCAGCCAGCCACCGTGTAAGAACATCGCCGTGAGAAGCGTAAGGAGCACCGCGGGTGAGGTCGGCTCGGCGGCAAGGTGGGCGGGGGTGAACGCCCACGTGGCGATAAGTGCGAGTAGTTCTTCGTCAGAGAGCGAAAGTTCGTAGGCGAAGACCGCGATATTGGTGATCAATAGCGCAACGGTGATGAAGGGGAACCGCTTTGTCGGCAGGTCGTCCCGGAGAGGAATCATCGGCATGTCGATTCTGCTACCATTGTGAGCGCGAGTTTAACGTACGCCACGGGCTACGTGCCACGTAGGCGAACGAACGAGGAGGCTTGATGGAGTTCGGATTGTTCGCGATGTTGTGCGGAGGAGCGGGTGCGCTGGCGTTCCTGCTTGCCGTCGCTGTGGTTGTGCTCTACAACCGGCTTATCGTGCTGCGCAACCGGGTCGACAACGCGTGGTCACAGATCGACGTCCAGCTGCGTCGCCGATACGACCTGATTCCCAATCTCGTGGAGACCGTCAAGGGCTACATGACGCACGAAGCTGAGACGCTCCAAAACGTCACTGAGGCGCGAAACGTAGCGATGCACGCTGGCAGCGTCAAAGAACAAGGTGCAGCGGAGAACATGCTGTCATCGACTCTCAAGAGCTTGTTTGCGGTGGCCGAGGCGTATCCTGACCTGAAGGCCAACGAGAACTTCATGATGTTGCAGGAAGAGCTCTCCGGCACGGAGAGCAAGATCGCGTACGCGCGTCAGTTCTACAACGACTCGGTCATGAGCTTTAACACCGCTGTCCAGAAATTTCCTGCAAACATTCTTGTGGGCACTCTCGGCTTCACCGAGCGCGACTACTTCGAGATCGAGGTCGAGGCGCGCGAGGCTGTCAAGGTTCAGTTCTAGCAAAGGGAGGAAGACCCGCGGATCGAATGTGTTCTCCGCAGGTCCGGTGACGCCCCGATGTACGATCAGATAGCCGTAAACAAGTTTAAGAGCGCCGGGCTGGTTGTGTTCTTCATGGCGCTCGTGCTCGCTGTAGGGTGGGCGTTCGCGTACTTGACGGATGCCGGTCCGCTCGGACTGGTGCTCGCTGTTGTCGTCGTGTTCGCGATGACCTGGGGGTCGTACTGGTACTCCGACCGAATCGTGCTCTCGATGAGCCGGGCGCGCCCTGTGGACCGGGAACGTGAGCCCTACCTGGTCAATATCGTTGAAGGCCTTGCGATTGCGGCCGGTCTGCCGACGCCTCGCGCGTACGTCATCGATGACCCCGCGCCAAACGCGTTCGCTACGGGCCGCAATCCGCAAAATGCCGCGATCGCAGTGACGACCGGACTCCTGGAGAAGCTCGATAGGCTCGAGTTGGAGGGGGTCATCGCTCATGAGCTCGCGCACATCAAGAACTACGACACTCTCGTCCAGACGCTAGCGGCGGTGATGGCGGGCACGATAGTCCTGCTTTCCGATTGGATGCTGCGTACCATGTTTTGGGGTGGCGGGCGCCGCCGTGAGGGGCAGGGTGGCGGTCACGCGATCCTCATGTTGCTCGGACTCGCGCTCATGATCCTCGCACCTGTGTTCGCCGCGATCATCCAGATGGCGATCTCGCGCAAGCGAGAGTTTCTTGCCGACGCGAACGGCGCGCTACTCACGCGCTATCCGGACGGCCTCGCAAACGCGCTTCGCAAGATCGCCGCTGACACCAATCGTCTGAGTGTCGCCAACAAGGCGACAGAGGCGCTCTTCATCTACAACCCGCTTCGTGATTATGGCGGGGGATTGAACTCGCTGTTCAACACTCATCCGCCTATCGAAGAACGTATCGCCAGACTGGAGGCGATGTAGTGTGGCGGCGCTGATCTATCCGTCGATCGACCCGGTGATCTTTGCCGTCGGCCCTGTTGCGGTGCGATGGTACGGTCTTGCGTACGTAGCCGGGTTCGTCGCGGGTGCGCTGGTGTTGCGGTGGCTCTCTCGTCGCTGGGACGTGGGACTGTCCGATGACGACGTGGTGAGCGCTCTTCTGTGGGGCGCGGTCGGCTTGTTGCTTGGCGCCCGCGTCGGCTACGAGGTTTTTTACGGCTTAGATCGCGTGTTGGCTGACCCGCTGTCGTTCTTCCGGATATGGGAGGGAGGGATGTCGTTTCACGGTGGGCTCATCGGACTCATCATCGCGGGCATTTTGCTCGCGCGACGCATCGGCATCCCATTCTTGCGACTTGCCGACATGGTGGCCGTAGGCGCGCCTATCGGTATCTTCTTTGGGCGGATCGCCAACTTCATCAATGCAGAGCTGTGGGGAAGGGTCACCACGGCACCGTGGGGCATGGTGTTTCCTGGTGCTGGTCCGCTGCCGAGACACCCATCCCAGCTCTATGAGGCCGCGCTCGAAGGGGTGCTGCTGTTCGCGGTGTTGCTCGTGTTGGCGCGCCGTCGCCGAGCCGACGGATTTTTACTCGGCGCGTTTTTGTCGCTGTACGCGATTGCACGGTTCTTCGTGGAGTTTGTGCGAGAACCGGACGCTCATCTGGGAGCCGTTCTCGGCTGGATGACGATGGGACAACTTTTGACGATCCCGATGTTAGTCGCGGGAACGTGGCTCCTCGTGCGAGCCGTGCGGCACGGCAGCAGCGGTCAGGCTCAGCCGTGAGAAGGGCATATCGAACCCGGCGTCTTCCAGCAGGGAGCGGGAGTGTTGAGGCACTTCACGCTCTCAGAAGGTGAAAGGGGAGCCGGGGGGTTGCAGTGCGCGCAGAAGAACCTCGGCACTGAGCCTACGAGATCTTTGAGTTCGGGGTCGTCGTAGGGAGCCGCGTCGGGCTGTTCGACGATGTGGAGCAGATAGCATGACATACGAGACACTGTAGTGTGGTAGCGCGATCGGGGCAATGCGGCACGGCTTGCGAGATGCGGACTATCAGGGAGGCCGTGTGAGAAAGCTTTGGAAGAATCATAGGATGCTCGTGATCATCGCCGGAGCGGTGGCGTCTCTCGCGCTTGCCGCCGTTGCCGCCGCGGTCATTCTCGGTGCGGGAGAGTTTCAGGAGCCGCCAGCGCCCGAGGTGACTTCGGCGTGGCCGGTAGCCGAGCGAGAGCGCACGATCCCGCGGCCGCCCGAGCCGGTTCGGTGGCCGCTCACCGGCATCGACGCCGTTGATGCGGAGGCGCCAGCCGCAACGCGAATCGTCTCGGTGAAGATCGAGAACTCACCGGCTGCGCGCCCGCAATCCAATCTCGACAAGGCAGACGTCGTCTACGAGACGCTCACCGAAGGCGGCATCACCCGATTCAACGCGTTGTACCACAGCGAGGGTCCCGCCGATGTTGGACCGGTTCGCAGTGCCCGCATGTCCGATACCCAGGTCGTCCCGCAGTACGGCGCCCTGTTCGCGAATTCGGGATCGAGCACCGGGGTGAACCGTGCGCTACGCGCCGCCGGGATAGAGAATCTCAACCATGGGAGCACGGGAGTCGCGTATCGCCGGTCGCAGAGAAGGTCTGCGCCCCACAACCTGTACCTTGATGTCTCCCGCATCCGGGAAGTCGCCGCGGAACGCGGTCTGGCCACCACTCAGCGCCTCGAAGGCTTCGAGTTTTCGCCCGCGGTCGAATCGACGCTCGCCACGGTGCGGATCACCGTCCCGTTCTCCCGGGCCAATACGGTCGCGTGGACGTATGACGCCGAGGAGAACGTCTACCTGCGGGTCAACAACGGTTCGCCACACGTCGACGCCGTGTCCGGGGAGCAGTATTCGGCACGCAACGTGGTTGTCATGTGGGCTAGGACGAGCGCGACCGGACCATCCGGCATTGGCGGGACGACCCTTGAGATATCCCTTGTCGGTTCGAACCGGGCGACCGTCTTTCGTGACGGTGTGCGCATTGACTGCATGTGGGAGGCGAGCGCGGACAAGCCACCTGTGTTTCGCGATCCCGCTGGGCGGATCGTGCGGCTCGCTCCGGGAAACACGTGGTTCCAGGTGATTCCTGCCAACGTTGATATTGTCATCGAGTAAATGCGATTCTCGGCGGGCGGGGCGCTTGTCCCGCTTTGCGGAGCGCGGGTACAATCCAGTGACCGCGCCACCTCCCGGGCTGGTTGAACCGTACCGCCCTGAAAAGTAAGGAGCTCCGCACGTGAGTGAATCCACTGTTGAAACCGGTACGCTCAGGGTGAAGACCGGTCTGGCCGAGATGCTCAAAGGCGGCGTCATCATGGATGTCGTCAACGCCGAGCAAGCCAAGATCGCTGAAGACGCCGGTGCCGTCGCCGTCATGGCGCTCGAACGGGTTCCGGCTGACATTCGCGCCGTTGGCGGTGTGGCCCGCATGGCGGACCCGAGCAAGGTCGTCGAGATAATGGACGCCGTCACGATCCCGGTCATGGCCAAATGCCGCATCGGCCACTTTGTTGAGGCGCAGGTGCTTGAGTCGCTCGGTGTCGACTACATCGATGAGTCCGAGGTGCTCACGCCCGCAGATGAGCAGTACCACGTTGACAAGCGGGAGTTCACCGTGCCTTTTGTCTGCGGCGCTCGTGATCTGGGCGAGGCGCTCCGCCGGATTGCCGAGGGCGCGGCGATGCTTCGCACCAAGGGAGAGCCGGGCACCGGTAACGTCGTGGAGGCGGTCCGCCACATGCGTACCATGACCGATGGCATCGCATGGGCATCGAGCATCCGTGCCGAGCAGCTCTATGACGCCGCCAAACAACTCGGCGCTCCGGTCGAACTCGTCCGGTGGGTACGCGAGCACAAGCGGCTTCCGGTGGTCAACTTCTCGGCAGGCGGCATCGCGACCCCCGCCGACGCCGCGCTCATGATGCAGCTTGGGTGCGATGGCGTGTTCGTGGGATCTGGCATTTTTAAGAGCGGAGACCCGTCCTTGCGTGCGCGTGCGATCGTCGAGGCGACGACGCACTTCGAAGACCCGGATGTGATCGCGAGGGTTTCGCGTGACCTCGGTGAAGCGATGGTGGGGATCAACATTTCCGAGATTCCCGACGCAGAGCGGATGCAGGAGCGGGGCTGGTAGCCGTGCGCGTCGGCGTGCTTGCCCTTCAGGGGGCGTTTCGCGAGCACATCGTGATTCTTGGGGCGCTCGGCGTGGAGGCAGACGCGATCCGTAAGCCCGAGCAGCTTGCCGCGTGCTCCGGGCTCATCGTGCCGGGTGGCGAGTCAACCGCGATCGCCAAGCTCATGAAAGCATACGATTTCTACGATCCGATCATCCAGCACTACGGTGCGGGACTGGCTGTGTGGGGAACGTGCGCGGGCGCGATCCTGCTTGCGAGCGGGATCATCGACGCGGTCGAAGGGCAGCGCGGACTCGAACTCATGAACATCGTTGTACGGCGCAACGCGTTTGGACGGCAGGCCGCGTCATTTGAGGCCGATCTTGATATTGCTGATCTTGCGGGCGGCGCGTTTCGCGGAGTATTCATCAGGGCCCCGTGGATCGAGAGCGTGGGTAAGTCGGCGCGCGTGCTCGCGACCCACGACGGTCACGTCGTCGCGGCGAGGCAGGATAGCCTTCTTGCGACAGTATTTCATCCAGAACTTACGGGTGATGTGCGCATGCATGCGTACTTCGTCGAGGAGGTCATCGGTTCTGCACGTCGATGATCAGGCGTGCCGCTCGGCCATCGGCGTGATACCCGCAACTCCACGAAGGGACTCCGGGCAATGGCAGGTCATTCGAAGTGGGCGACGACGAAGCATCGTAAGGCTGCGCAGGACAAGAAGCGCTCCGCGCTGTTTAGCAAGTTGTCGCGCATGGTCACGGTGGCCGCTAAAGCCGGCGGCGATCCTAATCCCGAGAACAACGCGTCGCTTGCGGCAGCTATCGCGAAGGCGAAGAGCTACTCTCTGCCCAAAGACAAGATAGAGAGCGCGATCGCTAAAGCGTTTGGCCCTGGCGGGGGCGCGAACTACGATGAAGTGGTGTACGAGGGATACGGTCCAGCTGGTGTCGCCCTCTACATCGAGGCGTTGACCGACAACCGCAACCGGACCGCGGCAGACGTGAGGAGCGCCTTCTCGCGGGCGGGCGGAAACCTCGGAGCGAGCGGATCGGTTGCGTTTCAGTTTGAGCGAAAGGGCGAGATTGCGCTCGAGACCAAGGGACTTCCAGACGAAGATGAACTGATGCTCCTGGTCGCCGAGGCAGGCGGTGAGGACCTCGTTGGCGGGAGCGGCGAGTGGTTTGTCTACACCGCTGCCGGTGATGTGATGGGAGTGAAGGCGGCACTGGATGAGGCGGGTATCCCCGTCAAAGGCGCCGAGCTCGTCATGGAGCCGGTCACTACGACGGCGGTCACAGTCGAAGAAGCCAAGAAGGTGCTCCGTCTCGTCGATGCGCTTGAGGACCATGACGACATCCAGGCGGTCTACCACACGATGGAGCTCACAGCCGAGATACAGGCTGCACTCGAAGAGTGAGGTGCGCGGTGGTATCCTGAACGTATGTTCGATTCCCGCCCGAGGAGGTGTGTGTTCGCGTGGTGATACTCGGCATCGATCCAGGACTCGCAAACACCGGTTGGGGCGTAGTAGAACAGGATGGCTCGCGATTCCGCTGTATCGCGTACGGTTGCGTAGAGACCGCGCCGGGCACCCGGTTGCCTGATCGGCTCGCCGAGATACACGACGCTCTCAGGGCGGTCGTCGACAGGTATCAGCCACACTCGTGCGCGATCGAGAACGTGTACTTCTCGATCAATGTTAAGACGGCGTTTGCGACCGGACAGGCACGCGGCGTCGCGCTTTTGGCCACGAGAGGGCTTTCGGCAGGGACGGCGGAGTATGGTCCCGGCGAGGTGAAGCTTGCCGTGGTGGGCACTGGATCGGCCCAAAAGAAGCAGGTTCAGTACATGGTCCGTTCGATTCTCGGTCTTGCGGAGGAACCCGCTCCCGATCATGCCGCTGACGCCTTGGCTCTCGCTATCTGCCACGCGAACAATCGCCGAGGAGTACTAGCTGAGGAAGGGTGCTGATGATCGCGACGCTGACCGGACGTGTCGCGTTCCAGGGAACCGCTCACTGCGTCATCGATGTGGGCGGCATCGGTTTCAGGCTTGCGATGTCGACCGGCTCACTTGCGGGGTTGCCGCACATCGGCGACACAGTGACTGTGCACACGTATCTGCTCGTACGGCCCGAAGAGCTTGCGTTGTTCGGTTTTGAGAGCGAGTCAGAAAGGGAGTTGTTCGAGCGGCTCATCACCGTGAGCGGCGTCGGTCCCAAAGTCGCGCTCGCGGCGCTTTCCACGTGGAGTCCGCCGGAGATGATAGAGGCTATCGTCACCGAGGACACGGCCGCTATAACTTCGATACCTGGAGTCGGCAAGAAGACGGCCCAGCGGATCATCCTCGATTTGAAAGACGCGCTTGGCGCGCCGCCGGCTGGCGCGAGGGTGCCGCTAGGATCAGGCGGCGCGGTAGCGGAGACACGTGACGCGTTGCTCACGATGGGATTCTCTTCAGCCGAAGTCGCCTCTGTGCTCGGTGGTGTTGACGCGAAGATGAGCTCAGCTGAGCTACTGAAGATGGCGCTCAGGCGGCTGGGAGGTGGCGCGTGAGCACGATCTGGGAGAATCCGGACGCGAAATATGGGGCCACGGACCCCGAACGGCTCGTCTCGGCGGAACATACAGTTGACGATGTCGAGATCGACCGGACGCTTAGGCCTCGGCTGCTTGACGAGTACCTCGGCCAGACGCGTGTCAAGAAGAATCTTGCGGTGCTCATCGACGCCGCCCGCCACCGGGACGAGGCACTCGATCACGTCTTGCTGTCGGGTCCGCCTGGTCTCGGGAAAACGACGCTTGCGGGCGTAATCGCCGCGGAACTGGGTGTGCGGTTCAAGACGACGAGCGGCCCGGCGATTGAGCGCGCGGGTGACCTCGCTGCGATTCTGACGAACCTGGAAGAGCGTGACGTGCTCTTCATCGATGAGATTCACCGGCTCAATCGCGCAGTCGAGGAGATACTCTACCCCGCGATGGAGGATTACTCGCTCGACATCGTCATAGGCAAAGGACCGGCAGCGCGTTCGCTCAGGCTTGAGTTGCCCCGGTTCACGCTTATAGGCGCCACCACGCGAACCGGGCTTCTCACCGGACCCCTGCGCGACCGCTTTGGCATGGCGTTTCGGCTCGACTACTACTCCACCAGCGAACTCGCGGCGATCGTGCGGCGCTCGGCCGGAATTCTCGGCGTGCTGATCGATGAGCAAGGCGCCGAGGAGGTGTCACGGCGTTCGCGTGGCACCCCGCGGCTCGCCAATCGTCTGCTCAAACGGGTCAGAGACTACGCGCAGGTGCGTCACGAGGGACACGTGACGGAAGGCATCGCCGCGGAGGCCCTCGCGTTTTTCGAGGTCGACCATCTCGGTCTCGATCCGATGGATGTCGCGATCTTGCAGACACTCGCGCACAAGTTCAGCGGAAGACCGGTCGGGCTCAATACGCTTGCGGCGGCGGTGGGAGAGGAGCCGGACACACTAGCCGATGTCTACGAGCCGTTCTTGCTCCAGCTCGGATTTTTGGCGAGGACTCCGCAGGGACGTCAAGCGACCGTGCGTGCATACGAGCACCTGGGGCTCGCTGTGCCTGATGGTGATAAAGCCGGAACGCAGGACGGGCTATTCTGAGACAGAAGCGGCCGTTCACGCGGCTCCGGCCACACCGACCCGGCGGCGGCGTGGTGCGATGTGTCCAAATGTCCGGCTGTTCAGGTATGCCGCGAACTGGGTACGCTCGACGCTGAGCTTGTAGTCGTAGAGCCAGCGAGTGGTAGCGTCCGCGGTCGACCCGACGAGGGCATAGTGCACGAGGGCGCATCCTTGCGGCAGCCCTGATTCGGTGTCAGCCGATCTCCAGTACGTGCAGGCACACCCCTCACAGGGTGCCTCTACTCCGAGTGCGTGCTTGAGTCCACACCACATGGCTGCCACCTTCCGACATGCATATGATACCCAATATCTCGGCATGTCGCTACCGAACGGCTACAAAACTCTGACGAACGGTAGTTTTGTGGTGCGACCAGTGGTTGAGTTACACGGATATCTCGGCGGCCCAGAGACCGTGCAGGTTACAGTACTCGACCGCCCGAAGTGTCGTGCCGCTCGGTACCGATACAACGAAGCTGACATCAGGAGAAGCGGCGACGGGAGCTAGGTCGACGCGAACGATTGGGGCACCGTCAGCGTAAAGCTCAATCCACTGGATGAAGTGATCGGGCTGGTTAGGGTGGGACACGTAATGTCCCACGACGATCGTGACACGGACGGAGTCGCCGTCGCGCTCAGCCGAGATGAATGGAGTGTGCTTGCGCTCGAAATCGCTTGCCGCGTCCAGGTCGACGATGTGGTTCACAGGGCCGAGTATGGGGGCGTCGCTCATGGGTTCCTCCTTGGCTTCGAGACCAGACTTGCGCGGCGGCTTCCAGATGGGACCGCGAACAGTCTATACCCGTCAGGCGCGTCCGGATAGAATCGGCGTGAAGCCAGCGCGGCACCCGATCGAGGAGCGTGGGCGATGTTGAAAGGATACGATCAGATGATCGCCCGCCAGGCGTTCACCCTTGTCGTCGTCGACGTCCAGGAACGTTTAGCTGCCGTGATGGATGAGCGGGACCGGGTAGTCGCGGCGGCGGCCCGGTTGGCTCGAACCGCCGCCCTGTGCGGCGCTCCCATCATCGTCACCCGCCAGTATCCGCGCGGGCTGGGTTCGACACTCCCCGAACTCGAGGAGGTACTCGTTGAGCTCGCCCAGTGCGGGGCAAGCGTGCTTGGTGTCGACAAGATGGCGTTTTGTTGCGCGGCGGAGCCAGACTTCGTCGAGGCGCTGCGTTCTACCGGCCGGTCACAGATTGTGCTGTGCGGCATGGAGACGCACATCTGCATAGCGCAGACAGCGCTGGCTCTCATCGCCGAGGGCTACGCGGTGCACGTCGCGGCCGACGCGTGCTGCTCTCGCGAGCGTGAGGCGCATGACGCCGCGCTCGCGCGTATGCGGCACGCCGAGGCCGTCGTGACGTGGAGTGAGTCGGTCATGTACGAGGCGGTGGGTACCGCCGGAACCGACGAGTTCAAGAAGCTGCTTGAGATAGTCAAGGCATAGTACACTACCTGCTTATCGGCATCGTCCGTACCGCGTCGGCCTTACCTGCATTATGAGGAGGGGGGACACGCTTCTGTGCTGTCCGACATCGATATCGCTCATCGCGCCACCCTCAGGTCGATAACCGACGTCGCGTCGGACGCGGGCATTGACCCCGCGACACTCGAGATGTACGGGCCGTACAAGGCCAAGGTTCCGGGTGCGGGTCCCGGGGCACCCGTCAACGGGCGGTACGTGGTCGTGACAGCGCTCACCCCCACACCGTTCGGTGAGGGAAAGACGCTCACTGCCGTTGGTCTCGGCCAGGCGCTTCGCGCGCGAGGCAAGCGGGCGTTCACCTGTATCAGGCAGCCTTCGCTTGGTCCTGTGTTTGGCATCAAAGGAGGGGCAGCGGGCGGAGGTTACGCGCAGGTGGTCCCGATGGAGGATCTGAACCTGCATCTGACCGGCGACGCACACGCGGTTTCGAGCGCTCACAACCTGTGTGCCGCGGTAATCGACAACCACCTCTATCACGGCGGACACCCCGCGATCGATCCACACGCGGTGACGTGGCGGCGAGTCGTCGACATTTCGGACCGCGTGTTGCGAGACACGGTGGTAGGTCTCGGAGGCCGTGCGAACGGCACGCCTCGGGAGACGGGATGGGACATCACGGCCGCTAGTGAGCTCATGGCCGTGCTCGCTCTCGCCGAGGATCTTGCGGACCTGCGTGTCCGTATCGGCCGCATCGTGGTAGCGACGAGCCGCGACGGTCGGCCGATCACGGCCGAGGACCTCGGGGTTGCGGGGGCGATGACCGTTCTCATGCGCGATACGGTCAAGCCGACTCTGCTGCAAAACCTTGACGGCGGCCCCGTGCTCGTCCACGCCGGTCCCTTCGCGAACATCGCGCAAGGCAACAACTCGATCATCGCCGATCGCGTCGCTCTTGCTCACGGTGAGTACGTGGTGACGGAGTCTGGTTTCGGAGCCGACATGGGTTTCGAGAAGTTCATGAACATCAAGTGCCGCGCAAGCGGCTTGCGTCCGGACTGCGCCGTGCTTGTCTGCACGGTGCGGGCGCTCAAGGTGCATTCAGGGCGCTACGACGCGCGCCCCGGAGTGCCGCCGGATCCAGGTCTCGTTGCCGAAAACCTCGACGCCCTTACCGCAGGGCTCGATAACCTTCGCGCACACGTGGACATCGTGCATGGCTTCGGCGTGCCGGTTGTCGTAGCGGTCAACCGTTTCGCCACCGACACCGACGCGGAGCACGCGCTCGTGTGCGAGGCGGCTCGCGAGATGGGTGCGCATGCCGCGGTATCACACACCATGCACGGCTACGGCGCGCCGGGGGGCATTGATCTCGCGGACGCGGTCATCTCGGCCAGTGCCCTAGCGAGCGTTGACCGGCTGACGTATGGTGACGATACGGGTCTTGCCGAGAAGATCGAAGCCGTGGCTACCGGTGTCTACGGTGCCGCGGCGGTCGAGTTCTCGCCGACGGCAAGGAGAGCTATCGAGCTGTACGCCGAGATGGGCTATGCCACCCTTCCCGTATGTATGGCCAAGACGCACCTCTCTCTTTCACACGACCCGGCGTTGAAGGGCAGGCCGAGCGGATGGGTTTTGCCGGTGCGAGACATTCGCCTCTCTGCAGGAGCGGGGTTCTTCTACGCGCTGTGCGGCGATGTGCTGACGATGCCCGGATTGCCGCTCAGGCCCGCGGCTTCGGGTATCGACATAGATGCCGACGGTAACGTGAAAGGATTGTTCTAGATGGCAATCATCATCGACGGAAACGAAGTCGCGGCATCCGTGTTGCGAGACGCGACCGTACGGGCCGCTCGATTGGCTGGGTCCGGAGTGACCCCCGGTCTGGCTGTCGTGCTTGTGGGAGACGACCCGGCTTCCGCGACGTACGTGAACATGAAGGAGCGCGACTGCGAGAAGGTTGGCGTGCGCAGCTTTGACCACCGCTACCCGGCTCAGATCACGCAAGCTGAGCTTGAGGCCGTTATCGACGAGTGCAACGTGGACCCTGATGTCCACGGAATTCTCGTACAGATGCCGCTTCCGGCTCATCTCGACGCGGAGCGGGCGATCGCGCGCGTCGATCCCGCTAAAGACGTGGATGGCTTTCACCCCGCCAACCTTGGACGGCTCGTGCGGGGGCTCGACGCGCCGCTCGCATGTACGCCGCACGGCGTCATAAAGATGCTCGAGCACCACGGCATAGGTTTGGAAGGCGCCAACGCGGTTGTCGTCGGCCGATCAACGATTGTCGGAAAGCCTTTGGCGCTCATGTTGCTCGCGCACGATGCGACGGTCACCGTGTGCCATAGCCGGACACGCGATCTAGCGGCGGTGTGTCGCACGGCCGACGTGCTGGTTGTGGCGGTGGGGCGTCCGGCCATGGTGACCGCCGAGTTTGTAAAGCCCGGAGCGATCGTGATCGATGTTGGTATCAACCGGGGTGCTGAGGGTCTCGTGGGCGATGTCGACTTCGCTTCTGTGGAGCCAGTAGCATCGGCGATCACGCCGGTGCCAGGTGGTGTGGGTCCGGTGACCCGGGCCATGCTCGTGTCCAACACCGTGGACGCCGCCGAGGCTGCCACGCGCACGCGAGGAACCTGAGATGCTCGCTACTTTGAGCGCCCGTGTTGCGCTACACAGCATCGTCCTTGCCGCTGTCGGGATATGCGTGTTTGGCGCGATCGCACCGCCAGCGCTCGGGGAGCCTGTGCCGCTTACCGGAGCGCCGATGGAGGTCCAGGTGTGGCCGGGGGGTGAGGCCGGGTACATGCTCTTCATCGTGACAGGCCGTGTCCCCGCTGACGTCGCGTTGCCCGCTGTTGTCCGGTTTCCGCTTCCGGCCAACGCGCAGGTGCTCTGGTCAGGAGAGATCCTCGGCGGTCGGCTCGAAGACGATCCGGCACGGCAGTACACGGTCGTCGAGACTCCCACTGGAAGAGCAATCGAGTTCACCGCCGAGGAGACCCGGACCGTTCAGTACGAGGCTGTCGGCTATCCCCTCGCGTTTGAGGACGGGCTGGTTACGGCGCGCTTCGAGTGGGTGCAGAGCGTGCCAGTCGACGAGGTGGTCTTTTCCGTGAGGGTCCCCGCCACAGCCGAGGTTGTGAACATCGATCCGGCACCGGCCGGACCGCCCGCGTTCAACGAGGGCGGCGATCGGCTCTACGTGCTCACCCCGCTAGCACTGCCTGAGGGAGCGCGTCAGGAGATCACTGTCGCTTACGGAGATCGGGGTGCGGACGTGTCGGGCGCGACGGGCGGCACGGTGCTCAGGTGGGTCGGACTCGCGCTCGGATTCGCGGTGGCCGCGCTCGCAGTCGTACTGATTTGGGAGAAGCGCCGCCGAGCGAATGCCTGAGGCGGCTGGCGCATCAACCGCATCCCGCCACCGATATTGCCGGCTTCTGCGACGTATGTGTAGAATCGGTCAAGTGGCCCGTACGGGCCGAGGAAAGCGCGGCAGGTTTGCCGAAGATTGCGTCACTGCGACACCGTACCACCTTGTGGGGGGTCACTGGGGACGTCATGCGGCAAGCGGTCGCACGGTGTGACCCCGTGTGGGGGTGGAAGGATGAGTACGAATGGCAGAAGGTGTCGTTAAGTGGTTCAACCCGGACAAGGGCTACGGCTTCATTTCGCGTGAGGACGGAGATGATCTGTTCGTCCACTTCAGCGAGATCGAGATGGACGGGTTCAAGACCCTTGAAGAGGGTCAGACCGTCGTCTTCGAGGTCACCACGGGGCAGAACGGCAAGCTGCAGGCGAGCAGCGTTCGCAAGGCATAATACGGCTGCAGCCATACGATGTCTTGAACGGGGACGGCTTCCATGAGGGGCCGTCCCTTCCTATGAGCGGCGGGCTGGAGGGTGCGGGGTGACAGAGGTCTTCATCGTCGCTGCGGCGCTCGTAGCGCTTGCTGAGCTCGGTGACAAGACCCAGGTGCTCTCGCTCGTGCTCGCGTCGAGGTATCCCTCTCGCTGGGTATTCGCCGGGGTTCTTGTGGCTATTCTTGCACTCCAGGCGCTCGCGGTCATGGCGGGCGGTCTCATCGGCACTGTGTTGCCTCGAGCGCCGCTCGCCGTGGTGACGGTCGCGCTGTTCATCGTGTTCGGGGTGTGGTCGCTTCTCGATGCGGGGAGGGACGGGGACGAAGGCGAAGGCGAGGTTGCGCTCGCGCGGCGGGGTGCCATGCCGGTCGTCGCACTCGTCGCGGGGGCGTTTTTCATGGCCGAGCTGGGAGACAAGACGCAGATGCTGACGCTCGCGATCGCAGCGGATCCGGCTGCCGCGGGAAGGACGCTTTCGCTCGTGGGCGCGACGCCGGACCTTCCCGAGGGCGGCCTCGCGACGTACCTCGCCGTCTGGCTTGGTTCTACGGCCGGAATGATCGCGGTGAACGGTGCGGCGATCATGCTCGGCTCGGTTCTCGGCGCACGGTTGCCGCGTCCGATCGTCGCGCGCGTCTCAGGCGTGGCGTTCATCGTGTTTGGCGTGCTCATTGGCGCGGCTCACCTGCTTTCGTGAGTTCAGCCAACAGGCGGCGGGGGACGGGTGCGGCGGTTGCGCTACGATGTCGCGCATGGCGATTGTAGAAGAAGCATCGAGTGAAGTTCGCGAGCGGCTCCGCGTCGCTTTGCATACGTGTTGCGGACCGTGCCTGCTTGAGCCGTACCGCGCGCTGCAAGCGGATCATGAGGTGTTTGCCGTGTTCGCTAACCCAAACATCTACCCCGCCGAGGAGTACGAACGAAGAAGCCACACTCTGCTCGAGTATGCCGCCCGAGTTGGCATCGGAGTGATTGAGGTAGCGTACGATCCCGCGCTATGGGCAGGCGCGACACGGTTTACGGTTGCTGACCGGGCGAAGCGATGCCGAGCGTGCTACGAGCTACGGCTTTCCATGACCGCCGCAGAAGCGGTCCGCACCGGCTGTGACACGCTGGCGACGACACTCTCTGTCAGTCCATACCAAGACGCCCACGCGATAGGCGAGGTGGGCACTGCCGTCGCGGCCGCTGCGGGATTGAGGTGGTTGGGTGCCGAGTGGAGCTCGCGGTATCCTGTTGCGACCAAACGCGCACGCGCGCTGGGGATGTACCGCCAGAGCTACTGCGGATGCGTGCCGAGCATACGTGAAGCCGAGGAGTCTAGAAGAGCGCGGAGATCCCGGCGCTGAAGGGTGGAGGAGTGTCGTGCGTACCGATGATTTCGACTACGAGCTACCGAGCGGCCGCATAGCGCAGGAGCCGGTCGAGCCGCGCGATTCATGTAAGCTGCTCGTCATCGACCGGTTGAGCGGCCAGATAGATCACAGGCGCTTCTTCGAGCTGCCCGAGTATCTTGACCGCGGGGACGTGCTTGTCGTCAACGAGACGCGGGTGCTGCCCGGGCGCCTCGTAGGCGAGAAAGAGGGTACCGGCGGGGTCGCCGAACTGCTGCTTCTTCGTGAGCGCTACGAAGACACGTGGGAGTGCCTTGCGAAGCCGGGGAGACGTCTTGCGCCCGGCGCGCATCTCGTGTTCGGGGGCGGGGCGCTCAGGGCGCTCGTGCTCGACGTGATTCCGGAGTCGGGAGGACGTCTTGTTCGCCTGACCGCTCCTGACGGGCGTGTGCGTGACGCGATCAGGCGCATCGGTGAAGTCCCGCTGCCGCCCTACATCACGCGCCGTCTCGAAGACCCGGAGCTCTACCAGACCGTCTACGCTCGCGAAGAGCGGTCGGCCGCGGCACCCACCGCCGGACTCCACTTCACGCCGGAGTTGTTAGAGAGGGTGGAGGCAAGTGGAGTGCGCATAGCCCGGATACAGCTCGATGTTGGGGTCGACACGTTTCGCCCCGTTGCCGAGGACGACCCGCACGATCATCACATTCACTCCGAGCACATCGAAGTCAGCGAGCGTGCCGCGAGTGACATCAACGAGGCGCGCGAGCGGGGGAAACGCGTGATCGCTGTGGGTACGACAGTTGTTCGCACGCTTGAGAGCGCGTGGGACGCAGATGAGAGGGCTGTGCTTCCGCGTGCGGGAACCACTGAGCTTTACATTCTTCCGGGACACCGTTTCGAAGCGATTGACGCAATGATCACGAACTTCCACACGCCGCGCTCGACGCTCCTCATGCTGGTGAGCGCTTTCGCAGGCAGAGACCTCGTGATGGGGGCGTATGAGACAGCGCTCGCCGAGGGGTACCGGTTCCTCTCGTTTGGCGACGCGATGCTGATCAGATAGCGCTCGATGTCACGGTCCGACCGGCTGCCACCATGTCCACTCGACGCTTTCGGCGCCTGGTGCGAGGGCAAAGCCGTCGCGCGCATCCGTGCCGGGTCGTACGAACACCGGAGTGCCCGCGTCATCGGTACCCGCTGGCACAAACGTAGGTGACCCATCGGTCGATGCCGGCCGCGGAATCCCTGACGGAAGACCAACAGCCGTGTCAAACGAGTCGATAGCGTCGGCTTTCAGGCCGAACACGCTCCCGGCGAGCATGCGCTCGACGCGCTCGAAGCGCAGGAAGCGGTCATCCCCGGCATCCACGATGATCGCGCGGGCGCCGTTGACGGTCCACGCGTCAAGGCGTTGGGGCGAAGACGCGGAGTCGAGCGCCGACGTGACCGATCCCGCCGAAGGACCGGCGGGCGCGCCTTCC